>DASTEB010000372.1:0-14631 GCA_035710025.1 Chloroflexia bacterium | reverse complement strand
ATCGCCTCGATGGGATCGACGTGGCGGTAGCGGTTGGTGATAGCGGTGATCTCGGCGGGTGGGATTTCGCGGGTGGGCGAGATGGCGGTAGCGTCTTCCATGCGCTGAGCGGGAGCCCGCTCCTCGTAAGGAGCAAGGTCGCCGCTGCGCACCCCGCTCAGGTCCTGCCCTATTAGCTCGTCCCTCCCGGTGTTCCCGGTATTGCCATCCATCCGTGTCTCCTCGGTCTGTCGTGCGTAATGCGTAATGCGTGATACGTAAGGGCGCTATCCCTACTTAGTTCCGCACTACCAAGAGTGGTTGCCTCGCTTACGCATTACGCATTACTTTCCTTGCCTTCTGGCCTGGAGCACGCTCCGTGCCCGCGGCCTACCTGTCTACTTCGCCCAGCACGATGTCGATCGAGCCGATGTTGGCGATCACGTCGGCCACCATGCCGCCCTCGCACATCAGCGGGAGCGTCTGCAGGTTCACGAACGACGGAGCGCGGTTCCTGGCCCGGTATGCGTGATTCTCGCCGGTCGACACGATGTACCAGCCAAGTTCGCCCTTGGGCGACTCGATGGAGGCGTAGTACTCGCCGACCGGAGCGCGGAAGCCGTGGATGACCAGGATGAAGTGGCGCTGCATCGCCTCGATGCTGGTCATAGTCGCCTCCTTGCCGGGAAGGGCGACCCGCAGGTCCTCGGTCATGACCGGGCCGCCGGGAAGCTGGTCCATCGCCTGCCGGATCAGTTTGATACTCTGCCGGATCTCCTCCATACGTACCAGGAAGCGGTCGTACACGTCGCCGTGCGTGCCCACCGGCACCTCGAAGTCGAGCCGGTCGTACACCGCGTAGGGCTGCGACTTGCGCACGTCGTACGCCACGCCCGAGCCGCGCAGGGTCGGCCCGCTGGCCCCCCACTGGATGGCGTCCTCGGCCGACATCACGCCCACACCTTTCACGCGGCGCAGGAAGATGGGGTTCTCGGCCAGCAGCGCGTCGTACTCCTTCAGCCGCTCAGGCATGATGTTGACAAAGTGCTCGAGCTTCTCCATGAAGCCGGGCGGTATGTCCTTGGGGAAGCCGCCCACGCGCTGTGCGTTCAGCGTGAGGCGAGCGCCCGTCTGCATCTCGAACAGGTCGAGGATAAGCTCCCTCTCGCGCATGGCGTAGAGGAACACGGTGATCGCTCCAAGGTCCATCACGTGAGTGCCCAGCCACACCAGGTGCGAGGCGATGCGCTGTAGCTCGGAGAAGATCACGCGCAGGTACTGGGCGCGCTCAGGTATCTCCACGCCCATCAGCTTTTCGACCGCGTGAACGAAGGCGTAATTGCCGGTGAAGGCGGCCACGTAGTCTGTGCGGTCGGTCCACGGAACGAACTGGTTGTACTGGCGGTACTCGCCGATCTTCTCTATGCCGCGGTGCAGGTACCCCAGGTCGGGCACGCACTTGCGCACGACCTCGCCGTCAAGCTCGAGCAGCACGCGCAGCACTCCGTGCGTCGACGGGTGCTGCGGCCCCATGTTGAGCACCATCTCCTCGGTGTGAGGCAGCAGGGTGTTGGCCTCGGGCCCGATACCGGTCTGCACGATGGCCTGGTTTACCTCGGTGCCGTCGGTGCGCTGCCCGGTAGCGGGATCTATTTCAGTATGTACGGGTTCTATATCGCGCTTTGCGTCTTTTTCATCTATTGCCATGGTATATCACCTCTTGGGGCGCGGAGCAGGCGCGGGCCATGCTCCCGACCCCCTCTCGCCTCTCTACGAGGTATAGGTGCCGTACCCGCCGAGTGGGTAATCCTTGCGCATTGGGAAGCCTTCCCAGTCCTCGGGCAAGAGGATACGGCGCAGGTCGGGGTGGCCCTCGAAGACCACGCCGAACATGTCGTACGCTTCGCGCTCCTGCCAATTGGCGGTCTTCCACACGCCCGACACCGTCGGGATCGTCTCGTTCTCGCCGACAGCGGCCTTGACGCGCAGCCCGTGGTTCTGGGTCATGCTGTACAGGTGCATCACCACGTCGAAGCGCTGCGGCCGGGTGGGATAGTCCACAGCCGTCAGGTCGGTCATGAAGTCGAACTCAAGCCCGGGCGTATCGCGCAGGAATGTACATACCTCGACGATGCGGTCCTTGTACACGCGCACACTCACCTGGTCGCGAAACGACGACACCTCTTCTATAGCGTCGGGCATCGCGGCGCGCAGCTTCTGCACCGCGATGTTTTCCTCGGGATCCACCCCGCCGGGCGGCGGGACATATGACCCCTTGAACGGTACGTAGTCAGCCATGTTTGGTTACTCCATGGACTCGTGATGCGTGATGCGTGATTTCTCCTGAGTACCGATGCTTACTCCGCACTACCCACTATGGGCAAGCTCACGCATCACGCATCACGCATCACGTTATGCCTTCACCTTGTCCGGGTCTTCGACCGGGGTCACGCGGGCGATCGTCTGGGCCTGCACCTTCTCCTGCAGCTTGAGAATGCCGTAGAAGATGGCCTCGGGATTCGGCGGGCAGCCGGGGATATAGATATCGACGGGCACTACCTCGTCGATGCCCTGCACCACCGCGTAGGTGGGGAAGGGGCCGCCTGCCGAGGCGCAGTTGCCCACGGCGATGCACCACTTCGGCTCGGACATCTGGTCCCAGATCGTGCGCATAACGGGCGCGAACTTCTTTGTAACCGTGCCGCAAACCAGCATCACGTCGCTCTGGCGGGGAGAGAAGCGGTACAGCATGCCGAAACGCTCGAGCATGTCGAACCGCGAGATGCCCACCGCCATCATCTCGATGGCACAGCAAGCCGTACCCAGGATAAGGGGCCACATCGAGTAGCGATGGGCCCAGTTGAACAGGAAGTCGGCGGTGGTGGTGACGACGTTTGGGCGGAATCTGTTTACTAAGAGACCCAATCCAGCGCTCCTTTTCTCCAGGCGTACATGTACGCAATAAGCAGGAGTACTATGAACAGCACCATCTCAATCAGGGCGTACCAGCCCAGCTGATTGAACGCTACTGCCCAGGGGTAAAAGAATACAGCCTCTATATCGAACACGACGAACAACATCGCGATAACGTAGTAGCGGATGGTGAAGCGCGACTGCGCTTCGCCGATGGGCGGCATGCCCGACTCGTAGGGGGCCGCCTTGACGGGGTTGGGGTTCCGGGGCCTAATGAGCAATGGGAGGAACATCATCGTGACGCCGATACCCACTGCCATCCCGAAGTAGATTGCGATCACGAGCCAGTTGGCCTGAGTCTGGACGAGTGCGTCCTGTGCCGCCTGGGTCGTTACGGGGGTAGGAGTGGCCTGCGCCAGCAGTGCCGCGTACAGCATTGTCTCCTCCTGAGGGTTGCGAGGGCGTATCACCCGCGCAGTCTTGTTTATTCTATCACAATGTATTTGGCCCGGCAAGACGGACTATAGCTCATCTTGTGATCCAAAAGTGCCCTCTTGCCGTGCTCGGCAATACCCGGGCCAATGCCCTCCGGCGGCAGCCCAAACGGCCCGGTTATGTCTCCCTGGTGGTCGTCAACGCGGCCCTGACCTCGTCTTCGGCCGCGCTGATCACGTCCCCCGCGAGGTTCGCGCCATCCTTCGCCTCCGGCTGCTCCTCGGCGTCCAGCTTCGCGACTATGGCCTGCCCCCTCTCGCGCAGCTCCGACAGCTCAAGCTCGGTGCGCTTCATCCGGTAAAGCACTTCCTCGGTGAGCCGCCTGCTGCCCGCGATGAGGTCGGCGAGCAGGCCGATCAGCCATATCTGGAAGCCGAACACCAGCGCGATCAGCGTGGCGATGGTGGTCGGCATGTGGCGCTCGAACGTCTGCCGGAAGTTCATGCCTTCCTGCAGGAAGTAGTGCAGCAGGAGCTTGACCGTGCCGTACGCCGCGATCAGCAGCAGCAGCAGGCCGATGTAGAAGAAGACCTTGAGCGGCTCGTACATGGCATACAGCCGCACGATGGTCGCGCCCGACTTCTTCACGTAGTCGAAGATGCCGCGCACCAGGCGCGAGGGGCGCGTGACCTTGTTGGTCGTGACGGGCACGCTCACGATCTTGATGTTCTTCTTACCCGCCTGCACGATCGTCTCGAGCGTGTAGGTGTACTTGGTGATCACGTTAATGCGCAGCGCCGCCTCGCGCGACAGGGCGCGGAAGCCGCTGGGCGCGTCGGGCACTTCGGTGCCGGAGGCCTGGCGCACGACCCACGAGCCCATCACCTGCAGCACCTTCTTCACGGGGGAGAAGTGCTCGATGCGGCGCACCTGCCGGTCACCGATGACCATCTCGGCCTCTCCCGCCACGATGGGCGCGACGAGGTCGGGGATCATCTGCTGGGGGTACTGGTTGTCCCCGTCGGTGTTGACGATGATGTCGGCCCCCAGGCGCAGGCCCGCGTCGATGCCGGTCTGGAACGCGGCGGCGAGGCCCTTGTTGCCGTTGTGGCGCACCACATGAGTCACGCCAAGCTCGCGGGCAACCTCGACCGTGCGGTCGGTGGAGCCGTCGTCAATGACGAGCGTCTCTAGCTCGTCAACGCCGGGGATGGATTTGGGCATATCGCGCATCACGAGGGGCAGGGTCTGCTCCTCGTTGAAGCACGGGATTTGCACGATTACTTTCATATAGAGTAGGGCGTTCTCTTCGCAGCATTGTACTCCCTGGGGTGAGCGCGGTCAAGCGTTCCTCATGCGTGATGCGTGATGCGTGAGCTTATCCGAGCGTGGTAGTGCGGAACGCGCATCGGCGCTGACGATAGTTCACGCATTACGCAGTTGCCTCGGCGGGGGATTCGGCATACACTGTATAGCGGCTCCGCAGCCGAGCGACCTTTTGCATGAGGACCGTACCCAATCCATGAGACCCCCCAGACTAGCCGCCATCGCTTTGTTGCTGGCCGGGCTGGCCCTTGGCGCGTGCGATGTCGCGCCCGGCGCCACGCCCACTCCCGCGACCGACCTCGTTCTCCCTACCGGTACGCTCGAGCCTGCGGTGCCGCTCGTGAGCGTTGACCTTCAGGTGCCGGAGGTCAACCGCCTGGGCAACTACGCCCAGCCTCACACTCTCAACGTGCCGCCCGGCTTCCAGGTCGGCGTGTTCGCCGCCGGGCTGCAGCACCCGCGGATGTTGGCCCTCTCGCCCGACGGCGAGGTCTACGCCACCATCCGCGCCGAGGGGCGCATCGTGCGCCTCCCCGACGCCAATAAAGACGGGATAGCCGACGAAGTTGTGACATTCGCCGACGGGATCGTCTCGGTACACGGCATCGCCTTCCGAGATAAGCAGGTGTACGCCGCGAGCGAGCGCGAGCTACTGCGCCTGGAGGACACCGACGGCGACGGCAAGGCCGACAAGCGCGAGGTGCTGGCGGACGACCTGCCCTACCCCGGCGTCCACTCGACCCGCACCATCCGCTTCGGGCCTGACGGCAAGCTGTACCTGGCCGCGGGATCGTCGTGCAACGCCTGCGTGGAGGAGGACGAGCGCCGCGCCGCCATTTCGATCTACAGCGTGGACGGCGTATTCGAGCGCGTTTACGCGAAGGGCATCCGCAACGCCGTGGGCTTCACCTTCCACCCCGACACCGGCGACCTGTGGGCCACCAACAACAGCCGCGACGGCGCGGGCGAGGACATCCCGCCCGAGAACATGTACCGGGTGAAGGATGGGGGCGACTACGGCTGGCCCTTCTGCTACGGCATCCGCGAGACCGACCCCACCATGGAAGGGCCGGAGGGCTACTGCGCGACCATCGACCTGCCGGAGTTCTTCCTGCCGCCGCACTACGCCCCGCTCGGTCTGACCTTCTACACCGGGGATATGTTCCCCGAGGACTACTCGGGCGACATGATCTTCGCGGCGCACGGCTCGTGGGACCGCGAGATCCGCACAGGGTACAAACTGGTGCGCGTCCACTTCAAGGACGGGCAGCCCGACAAGTCGCTCGGCGACAAGATGGTGGAGGACTTCGTCATCGGCTGGCTGACCGATGAGGTCAAGGGCGACCACTGGGGACGCCCGGTCGACGTGCTGGTGGGGCCAGACGGCTCGCTCTACGTGACCGACGACGCGGGCATGGGCATCTACCGCATCACCTACAGCAGGTAGCCCCGGCGTATCTCTCCACGGCTGGTACGGTTCGTGCAGGCCGGATGTTGCCCCGTTCCCGCGGACGACCATAACAGACATCCCAAAGAGAGAACCCACAGCATGAACAAGAGATTCCCCGCGCTGCTGGCGCTGTCAGCCGCCATGGTGCTCGCTGCGTGCGACACCGGCAACACCCCGCAGCCAACGTCGACCACCGCCCCCGCGGTGCCGACAACTGTCGTTGAAGTGACCCCGACCACCGCGGCCGAAGCGCCAACCGCGACTGCCGCCCCTCCCGCCGATGAGCCGACCAACACGGCCGCGCCCGTAGCCGAGGCTACCGCGACCCCTCCTCCCCCGACCGAGGTGCCCGCCGCCGATGAGCCTCTTACGCTCAACCCGGTGACGGTGCAGACCACCGACGCGACCCGCCGGGGCGTGTTCGAGCGGGAGCGCACGCTAAACCTGCCCCCCGGCTTCCAGGTCAACGTGTTCGCTGTCGGGGTCGAGAGCGTGCGCTTGCTCGGCCTTTCGCCCGATGGCCTGTTGTACGCCACCTCGCCGCGAGGCGGGCGCGTGGTGACCCTGCCCGACGCGAACAACGACGGCGTGGCCGACTCGATTAACGTGTTCGCCGACGGCCTCGGCGGCGTGCACGGCATCGCCTTCAAGGACAAGGGCGTCTACGTAGCGACCGAAGGCAGCATCGTCCGCCTGGAGGACACCGACGGCGACGGAGTGGCCGACGACCGCCGCACGCTGGCCGGCGACCTGCCCACCGGCGGCGGCCACTCGACCCGCACTATCGCTTTCGGGCCGGACGGCAAGCTGTACGTGTCGGCCGGGTCGTCGTGCAACGTGTGCCGCGAAAGCAACGAGAAGCGCGCCGCCATCTCGCGCTACAGCGCCGAGGGGCAGTTCGAGAAGATCTTCGCCTCGGGCCTGCGTAACGCCGTCGGCATCGACTTCCACCCCGAGACGGGCGAGCTGTGGGCCACCAACAACGGCCGCGACGGCCTGGGCGACGACGTGCCGCCCGAGACGATCTACAACGTCAAGGAGGACACCAACTACGGCTGGCCCTTCTGCGACGGAGCGCGCATCCCAGACGAGTCGCAGGGTCCGCCCGCGGGCTTCTGCGAGGGTACGGGAGTGCCCGCGGTGGAGATGCAGGCCCACTCCGCCCCGCTCGGTCTGCACTTCTACACCGGCGACCAGTTCCCCGCGCAGTTCAGGGGCGACCTGTTCGTGGCGTTCCACGGCTCGTGGAACCGTTCCGTGCCTACGGGCTACAAGGTCGTGCGCGTCCGCTTCGCAGACAACCAACCCGACCAGTCGGCGGGCGATCTGCTCGTGGAGGACTTCGCCACGGGCTGGCTGATCGGCGGCGATGCCTGGGGCCGCCCGGTCGACCCGTTCATGGCACCCGACGGCTCGCTGCTCGTGACCGACGACCGCGCCGGGGCGATCTACCGCATCTTCTACGCGGGGCAATAGCGCCCCAACCTCAGGGCAGCGTCTCGTAATCCAGCGGCTCGGGGCAGAGGTCCGCGTGCTGCTGGCGCGCGATCTCGTAGGCGTCCCACGCCTCGGGGCGCACGTAGTAGGTGTTGAGGCAGTAGGTCGGTATGGTGGCAGGCTCCTTCATGCGGTCGAGCAGGCCGCCGATGTACAGCGCGGGACGCTCGTCACCGGGTGTGGACGGCTCGCCCTCTTTGGTGGCGAGGTTGTAGAAGCGGTAGTGCCCGCTGAGGGCTATCCGGTACTGCGCGCTGTCGAGCGCCTCCAGCGTTAGCTCGTTGTCGCCCACCGTGACCAGCACGGCAGCGCCGCCCCGCACCATGATCTCGGGCGCGTCCTCGATGAGCCAGCGGGTGGCCCTCGCCTCTCGGGTCAGAGGCACCTCCACGCTGTAATCGCGCCACGACAACAGCGCCACCAAGACCACCAGCGCGCTACATGACAACGAGGTAACCCACCGCCTTGTCATGTGCGCCGCGTGTTCGGGCGTGCGCCTGGTCCGTGCCGCCAGGGTGCCCAGTCCGCCCGCCGCCCACACGAACCCCTCGGCAGCCAGCAGGAACAGGAACGGCACGGCGAACACTAGCCGGCCCACGTGTACCTGCGACGTGAGCAGCATGGGCAGCATGAATCCGAGGAACAACCCTGCAAGCAGCCTGCTCTCATAGCCGTCGCGCCGCCGGGCTCGCCACAACGCCTGCCCCAGCCCCACGAACAGGAACGGCACCAGCACCACCGGGTATAGCCTGCCGCGCGGATTCCAGTAGTCCAGCAGGGCGGGCGTGGTGCCCTGGTCCAGCAGCAGGTTGGTCATGTCGGCAGCGTTCTTCGTGAGTAGCTGCGCGGCCAACTCGGTCGCGGGCGGAGGCTCGCCCACGATGCCCCGTACCGTGTAGGCGAAATCGCGGGTATCGAACAGCAGGTTGGCGAACTGCTCGCCCCGGCCCTGGAAGTAGTTGGCGACCGAAAGGACCGGGTCGTGGCGGTGCTCGACATCGAGCGCGGTCACCGCCCCGGCGACCAAGAGAGCTGTCGCCCCCGCCGCCGTCAGCAACGCCCGGCGCTCGTGACGCTCGCGGCGCATAGTCGCCTCGAAGGCCAGCAGCGCCACGGCCATGGGCCACAGGAACCGGGCGGGCGCGTACCCGTAACCGCACACGAGGAGCGCCGCCACCAGAGCAACAGTCCAACGCCAGCCCCCCGGCGTCTTTAGCAGCCTGAGCAGCGCGTACACCCCCACCAGCACAGGCACCACCGAGATGCCTACGTTGGTCGCCGTGCGCGAGTACAGCAGGAACACGGGCGACAGCGCCAGCAACACCGCTCCCATCGCCGCAGGGACCGGCCCCACGGTGCGCCGCCCGACCGCCCACGCCAGCGGCACGGCCAGCGCGGCGATCAGCGCCACGGGAGCGCGCAGCGCGGCCAGGCTCACCCCGCCGAGCAGGAAGCCAAGCCACGCGGGCAGTATCACCAGCGGACTCTCGCCGCTGTCGGTCATCAGCCCCTGCGTCAACTTGAACAGGTCAAGCGTGGGCGAGTCGCGGAAAGCGAACAGGCCGTACACCGTGCTGTTCTCCCAGTTGTAGGTGAACCAGGGGTGCTCGCCGATGCGGAACAGGAGCAGCGCGGCTGACAGTACGTACAGCCCGACGGGCAGTGCGTAGGCGGCGAGACGGCTCGCTCGTAGCCTGGCCGCGAGCGAGGCTCCCTCGGCGGGCGCGCGATCCGGCCGCGCCGTTGAAGGCCCGTGCGGCAAGGTGCCTGGCAGTGTGCGTTGCAGCTCGCCCATATGCTCGTTGGTATTAACGGACGCGGCGGTGAACAGGTGACAGACGCCACCCTCGGTGACCCCTCAGCGGGCGGCAGAGCGTCCCCCGAACCGAAATTCGCGGTGTATACCTACTTTACCATCCGTTTACGTGTGTGGTAAAATACCTAACAGGGCACCGCGCAGGTGGCGGGTGGCCCGCGTTGTGTAAACCCCGTTTCTCAGCAGAGCGGCCTTACGTAAGAGAAAGAAACCAGCGATGCACAATTACAATGCCCCGGTTTTGGTACTGAACCAGAACTTTGAGCCACTCAACGTGTGCAACGTGCGGCGTGCGCTGGTGCTTGTGCTGGGCGGGAAAGCCGAGGTGTTGGAGCGCAACCACCAGGTAATCCACTCCCAATCGCTCACATTCCACTGCCCCTCGGTAATCAGACTGTCCCACCTGATCAGACGCCCCCGCCCGCGAGCACGCCTCAGCAGGCGGGAGGTTTTTCTAAGGGACGGCTACACCTGCCAGTATTGCGGCACTCACACGCGCGACCTCACCATCGACCACGTCATACCGCGCCACAAGGGCGGTCCGCACACCTGGGACAACCTGGTCAGCGCGTGCAAGTCGTGCAATCACCGCAAGGGCGGCAAGACCCTGGCCGAGTCGCGCATGCGCCTTGCGCGCCCTCCTCGCGAGCCGCGCACCAACGTGTACTTCATGGTGTACCGCTACCTTGAGAGTGGGCCGCTGGAGGAGTGGCTCGTGTACCTGCCCGGCATTCAGATGCCGACTTCCTCTACGAACTAAGCTGTGAGACCTCACAATCGAGGTCTCGGCTTGCCCCTGTCGCCTGAGCGATGGGGGTTTTGCTTTGCTTTTGTGAAGCAGCCGCAGCGTATATAATATCCCGTCATATTCAGGAGGCACCTATGCTAGACATCAGACTGGTGCGCGAAGAGCCTGACCGAGTGCGAGAGGGCCTGCGCAACCGCAACGAAGACCCCTCGGTGGTGGACGAGGTGCTGCGCATGGACGAGCAGCGGCGCGCACTCCTCGTGAAGAAAGAGACCTTGCAGGCCCGCCGCAACGAGCTTTCCAAGCTCGTGCCCAAGGCATCGCCCGAAGAGCGCGCTGCCCTCATCGATGAGTCCAAGTCGATCGGCCCCCACATAGCCGAGCTTGACGCAGAGACCGGCGCGGTCGAAGCGGCCCTGCGCGACACCCTCCTGCGCATACCGAACGTGCCGCACGAGTCGGCCCCGGTAGGCCACGCCGAAGAGGACAACGTGGTCGTCCGCAAGTGGGGCGAGCCGCGCCAATTCGAGTTCGACCCGCTGGCCCACTGGGATATCGGCGTGCGCCTCGGTATGGTCGACTTCGAGCGCGGCGGCAAAATCTCCGGCTCGCGCTTCTACGTGCTCACCGGGCTTGGCGCGAGGCTCGAGCGCGCCCTGTTCAACTTCATGCTCGACCTGCACACCGGGCGCCACGGCTACAGCGAGGTCTTCCCGCCCGTGCTGGTGAACGAGGCCAGCATGACTGGCACCGGTCAACTCCCCAAGTTCGCCGAGGACATGTACCGCCTGGCCGACGACCCGCTGTATCTCATCCCAACAGCCGAGGTGCCCCTGACCAACCTGCACCGCGACGAGATCCTCAGCGCGACCGACCTGCCCATCCACTACGCCGGGTACAGCGCCTGTTTCCGGCGCGAGGCGGGGTCGGCGGGCAAGGACGTGCGCGGGGTGATACGGGTACACCAGTTCAACAAGGTCGAGCTTGTGCATTTTTGCACGCCCGAGACGAGCTACGAGGAGCTTGAGACCCTCACGAACAACGCCGAGACCGTGCTGCAGGAGCTGAACCTGCCCTACCAGGTGAACGAGCACTGCACTGCCGATCTCGGCTTCAGCGCGGCCAAGAGCTACGACCTCGAGGTGTGGCTGCCCGCGCAGAACACCTACCGCGAGATATCGTCGTGCTCCAACTTCGAGGACTTCCAGGCTCGGCGGGCCAACATCCGCTACCGCCCCGGCCCTGAAGAGCGCCCGCGCTTCGTCCACACGCTGAACGGCTCGGGCCTCGCCGTGGGCCGCACCTGGGCCGCCATCCTCGAGAACTACCAACAGGACGACGGCTCGGTCATCATCCCCGGCGCCCTCCGCCCCTACATGGGCGGCATCGAGGTAATCCGCCCCAACGGCGACTAGCCCTCCAGGCCTTTGATTTCACACAAAGGCGCAAAGGCCGCAAAGATTTTCTGTTAACACAGAGGACGCAGAGGGCACAGAGATTCTATCGGGGTATGGAGTCACGCTAACCGGGTTGCCGACCCGATCATATTCTCTCTGTTCTCCGGGCTCTCTGTGCCCTCTGTGTCAACAAGAAACATTGCGGCCTTTGCGTCTTTGTGTGAAATCTAGAACAAAGACCACCCGCGTCAAGGGCGGGTGGTCTTTGTCTGCGGTGCCCCCGTTGGCGCCCGGGGGATATACCGTCGGGATTAGCTGGTGTTAGCGTCCGAGGTAGGACAGCGGGTTGCGGTAGTTGCGGCCCGCGCCTGCCTTGACCATGAAGTGAACGTGAGGGCCGGTCGAGCGGCCGGTCGAGCCGATGAGGCCGATCTTCTGCCCGCGGCTGACCCACTGGCCCACGTACACAGGCGGCTGCCGGAGCATGTGGCCGTACACAGTCAGCAGGCCGTTGCCGTGGTCGATGAACACGGCGTAGCCCAATCCGTCCGTGCGCCAGCCCGACCAGATCACCTTGCCCGAGTCGGCGGCGACGATGGGCGTGCCCGCCCTGACCGCTATGTCGAGGCCGTTGTGCCTGCCGCTGAAGTACTGGGTGATCCTGCCCTGCACCGGCCACACCATGCGGCCCGTCGCGGCCTTGGGAGTATTCGCCTGCTTCTTGGGCGCGGGCTGGGTCTCCTTCTTGGGCGCCGGGGCCTTCTTCTCGGCCTTGGGGGCCGCGACCTTCTCGGATCCGCGTGCCGCAGGCTCGACCCGCGCAGCGGCGATGACCTCGCGCTCGGGGCTTCCGCCCGGCACCGTGATAACCTGGTCTATCTGCAGCGTGCTGTCCACGGTCAGGTGGTTGGGCTGGTAGTCCAGGATCATCTGCGGGGTGACGCCAAGCTTCTCGGCGATGGAGAGGATGTTGTCGCCCTTCTCCACCTTGTACTCGATGCCCGATACCGGCAGCACCTTGAGCTGCGAGCCGATCTGCAGGTTGTCCGGGTCGGGGATCTCGTTGGCATTCAGCAGGGTAGGTACGTCCACGCCGAACCGCGACGCCACGCCCCTCAGGGTATCGCCCGGCTTTACAGTGTAAGCCAGCGCCGTCTCGCGCTGGGGCATCATGCCGCCCGGCACGACGATAGGCTTACCCGGCTGCACCACGCCGCCCTCGATAGCGTTGGGGGCATACGACGCGATGGCTGCCGGATCGGCCTGGAAGCGGCGGGCGATGGTGTCGAGCGTGTCGCCCTCGTTCGGCACGTAGTACATGCCGTCGATTGGCGGGACGGCGAGCGTGCGGCCTGCCTGCAGCGCCTCGCTCTGGTCGAAGATGCCGTTCGAGCCCATCACGGTCTCTGGCATCACGTTGAACTTCGCGGCCACCGACTCGATGGTGTCGCCCTCGGCGACGGTATACTGCACCACGTCGGTGCGGGGGGCAGCGGGCTGCGCCTGCGGGTCTGCGGCAGGCTCGCCCGGCTCGATGATGCGCGAGTTGGCGACGGCGTCGGCCCCGCCAAGCTCGGTGCGCGGAAGTGCCGGCTCGTAGTCGTGGCTGTCCACTTCCTGCCCGGCCATGCCAGCCTCTTCCTCGAAGTGGTCGGTGCCGGTGTACTCCTCGACGGCGTGCAGGCCCTGCGGGTATGCGCCCTGCACGGTCAGGTTGTTCAGGCCGCCGAACGCAACCAGCGCGGCGACGACGATCAGCACAACGAGGTGGGTCGCGTAGCGGGTAGCCCAGCGCGAGGCAGCCCGGCGCGAGGCGTGTACCTCGACCTCGTCTAAGGCGCCAAGTGCGCCCGGCATGTCGGCCGGCCTGATGATAAGCTCTGCTCGCTCGCGGGCCGTCTGCACGTGGCGGGTCGCGACGGCGAGGCCGGTCTGGAAGCGGCCGCGCGGGACGTCGCGAATCTCGCCCTCGTCATAGAGGGCGTGGGTGCCGGGCACGATGGCCAGTAGAGGGTCGCCGTCCGAATCGCCGCCGGAAATGAGGCGGCCGTCGGGGCCGATGGTGGTGCTGAGGGGGGTGGCGGAAGGCTTGCCTGTGGGGGCGGGGCCTGCCACTCGTCCGCGGGTCTGGTTGCGGACCGCTCCCGACCGGGAGATGACGCTGGGCTGAGAAGGGTCAGCCGTCGGATTCAAAAGGGAATTAAGGCTTTGCTGTGCGTCGTCGATGGCTCGCTGCGAGCGAGAGCCGCCGTTAGACGAGGTTCGATCGAAAGGCCCACGGCCTTTGCCGTTCTTCCGGTTCGAGTACCGGGCGGAGCGAGAGTCGCCGGTGCCGTCTGCCGGGCCTTTGCCCTCCCTGGGCAGCGTAGATGACATTTGTAGAGTAGCCTCCTCGGTTCGTAAGCAAGGCATAGAGACCCTCTATAAAGGTCTCCAGGGACGAGGCTTCGATTGCCCGGAACGGCCGCAAGTATGTGTGGTGCGCGGCTGAGTCCGGTAGTTGTGTCGTGCGCCCCGGAACTCCTGCTCGATGAGCAAGGGCGTCGAGTAACCCGCCCGACGCAAGCCGCATGATAGCGCATCGAATCAGGCCGAGTCAAGCAAAATATGGGCGCGGAAAAGCAAGATACGTTGAAAATACGCTAAATAACGTAGCCATTAGTGCGTGTGCAGGCACCGCGCGCATTGCGCGCGCTACTGCCGCTTATGGATGAGTTTTCCACATCCGCAGCCCTTTTGTAAGAGGAGTCTCTCCCTCGGTTCGCGGGCGTTAAGTCTCGTTGCGCGTTATGACGATTCGCACCGGGTCGCCCACGCGCACCTTCATCCGGTGGGCGGCATTGGCGTTGCGCACCGCTACCTCCAGCAGCCGCTCCGAGCCGAACATCGCCACCGGCTCTCCCTCACCCACGTCGGTGTACGCGGAGCCGAGCCCGCTGATGCTGTGCCCTGCCACTTCGACCACGGTGCTGTGGGCATCCTCTAGAAGGGGAGCCAGCAGGCGCTCGGGCAGGTTGGTGATGATGTTGCCGAAGCGGTCGAGGTGCACGATCAGGCCGACCACAGTCGC
>DASTEB010000371.1:0-2507 GCA_035710025.1 Chloroflexia bacterium | reverse complement strand
CTCGTAACGGCCGTGCCCGAAGGCCCGGTGCTCGGCGAGCTTGTCACGCCGCCCGCCCTGCCCACCATCTGGGAGGACGAGGCCAGGAAGATGCAGCAGTACCTGGACGAGGTGGCCGAGCGGCTGCGGGCCGACGGGCTTGCGGTCGACGCACGCGTCGAGTACGGGCCGCCCGCCGACGTGGTGCTGCACGTGGCCGACGCGGTGCACGCCGACCTGGTGGTCATGGCCACGCACGGCCGGAGCGGACTGCCGCGCCTGTGGCTGGGCAGCGTCGCGATGAAGACGGTGCAGGTGTGCCACAGGCCGGTGCTGCTGGTGCGTGCGCGGCAGCAGGTCAAGCACCCCGAGTACACCCACGAGCACCCCGAGCCGGGCGATCCGGCCGAAGGGGACCGCGAGAAGGAACTGGTCGGGTAACGAGGGATTATTCTGGGAGGCAGCCCGGACGCTTCGGCACAGTAAAGGGTCCGGGCTATCACAGCACAGGGGCGCGGTATGGGCAGCGGAACCGCGGAGGCGGGCCGGGCGACCGGCTTGCCGAAGGCGTCTTCCGCCCGTGCCGCGCCTCCGTGCTACGCAAGAGAGGGGAGAGGGTAGGGGATGGACGCTCAGACAATCGATAGCGGCTCGGCCTGCGAGCAGGTAACGAGGGAGGCGATCTGTTCATACACACAGGCCGTTTCCGAGAGCATGCGCGAGATCCTCGCCGTGCTCAATTCCAACCGCCCGCTCGCAGAGACGCTCGACCGAATCATAGTTGAGTCCGGGCGGCTGCTGGGCACCAATAGCGGGGCCATCTTCCGGCTGGAGGAGGGCCGCGGCGTGGTGACCATACAGGCGGCTCGCGGGCTGCCGGTGGAGTACGTCGCCAACATGTCCATCCCCATCGGGCAGGGGGCGGTCGGCCTGTCGGTGCTGTCGCACAAGGCCGTGCTGGTGCCCGACATCGAGACGTGGCTGCGCGGCGGCGCGATGGGCCTCGACAGCCCGCGGCAGGAGATGGTGCGCACCCTTACCGGCTGGTACGCCTCGCTGCTCGCCGTGCCGCTCGTGATGAACGGGCACGTGTACGGCGCGCTCGTGCTGTACTACCGTAACCCGCGCGACTTCGCCGAAAGCGAGCTTGCCCTGGCGAGCGTGCTGGGCGACTACGTTGCCCTGGCCATCGAGAACGCCCGCCTGCGCGAGCGCGCCGAGCTCGCGGCGATAGAGGCCGAGCGCACCCGCC
Source organism: Chloroflexia bacterium (assembly GCA_035710025.1). Lineage (GTDB taxonomy): Bacteria > Chloroflexota > Chloroflexia > QHBQ01 > JADMIH01 > JADMIH01. The sequence goes on along the minus strand of DASTEB010000371.1, from coordinate 1,276 downwards.
TTGCGCGCGACCTGCACGACTCGGTTACCCAGACCCTCTTCTCTGCCGGGCTGATCGCCGACGTGCTGCCGGGGCTGTGGGAGCGCTCGACGGACGAGGGCAAGCGCCGCCTGGACGAGCTACAGCGCCTGATCAAGGGCGCGCTCGCCGAGATGCGCATGCTGCTGGTCGAGCTGCGCCCCGCCTCGCTCACCGAGGCCGGGTTGGGCGAGCTACTGCGGCAACTGTGTGAGGCAACGGGCGGCCGCGCCCACATCCCCGTCGAGCTTGAGGTGCACGGACAGCGCGTGCTGCCCCCCGACGTGCAGATAGCCCTCTACCGCATCGCCCAGGAGGCGATGAACAACGTCGCCCGCCACGCCAACGCCACCCGCGCCGAGGTGGTGCTGCGCCTCACCCCCGAGTCGGCCGACCTGATGGTGACCGACGACGGGTGCGGGTTCGATGCGTCGGGGCCGATCAGACCCGAGAATCTGGGGTTGCGCATCATGCGCGAGCGCGCCGAGGCGACGGGCGCTCACGTGGCGGTGTACAGCAGGCCGGGGCAGGGCACACAGGTGCGAGCGGCGTGGCCCGGCACAGTGCCGGGGGAGCTTAAGCGATGAACCCCAACGACCACGAACCGATTCGCGTGCTCGTGGCCGACGACCACTCCGTAGTGCGCAGCGGCCTCGCCGCCTTCCTGAGCGTGCGAGACGATATGGAGCTTGTGGGCGAGGCGGGCGACGGCGAGGAGGCGGTTCGCCTGTGCGGCGAGACGGCGCCCGACGTGGTGCTGATGGACCTTGTGATGCCGGTAATGGACGGGCCTCACGCCACCGCTATCATACGCAAAGCCTACCCCCACGTGCAGGTGATCGCCCTCAGCGGGTACCACGACGAGGCGCGAGTGCAGGCGGCGCTCGAAGCGGGAGCTATCGGGTACCTGTTGAAGAACGTGTCGGCCCCGGCGCTGGCCGACGCTATCGCAGCGGCACACCACGGCCGGCCCACGCTCGCCCCCGAGGCCACCGAGGCGCTGGTGCGCGCAGCCACCAACCCACACCGGGCAGACCAGGAGCTGACCCCGCGCGAGCAAGAGATCCTCGAGATGCTGGCCTCGGGGCTGAGCAACCACGAGATCGCACAGAAGATGGGCCTGAGCCGCTCGACCGTCAAATTCCACGTGAGCAACATACTCTCCAAGCTTCACGTGTCGAGCAGAACGGGGGCTGTCGCGGTGAGCCTGCAGAACCACCTGGCCAGGTGACCAGTAGCGAGATAGCCCGCCCGGCCC
>DASTEB010000370.1:0-2699 GCA_035710025.1 Chloroflexia bacterium | reverse complement strand
TGGCGCTGTCACTCTGGGTGGCGACGCCCAGCACCTCGTAGGGTCGCTCGCCGGCGGCCGACTCGGTGTAGAGCCTCACGATCTCGGGTATCTCGGCGCGGCAGGGCGGGCACCACGTGGCCCAGAAGTTCACCATGACCGGCTTGCCCCGCAGGCTGCTGAGGGTGACTTCGCTGCCGTCGATGTCGGTCAGCGTGAAGTCGGGCGCTTCGGCGCCAACGCGCGGCGCGGGGCCGGAACCCACGGGCTTATAGCGGTCGATGCGGCTGGTGTTGGCAAGCTGGGTGAACCACTCGTTCTCTTTGTTGGTGGCGTCCTGCACGTCGGCGGCCCCGGCCAGCACGTACTCGTCCTTGTACTTCTTGATGACCAGCGCGTCGGCGACAAACCCGCGCAGGTCGTCCAGCGTGAGGTTGTAGCGCCCGGCCGCTTCTTCAAGCTGCTCGCGGGTGCGTCCGGTGCTCGTCTCTATGTTGGCTAGCTCCGCGTCAATCTCTTCGGCCGCCGCGGTCACTCCCGCTTTGCGGGCGTCCTGCACCTGCATAAGGTCGGAGATGATTTGCTCAAGGGCGTTGGTGGCTGTGGGCTCCTCGGCGTCGGGGCGGGCCGAAAGCTCGTTGAACAGGCGGGTGAGGCCCATGCGCTGCTCGACGTCGCGCTGGTAGATGAACTCGCCGTTCACCCGCGCCACGGCATCGGCCGGCACGCCCCCCAGCGGGCTGGTGAACCACATCCACGCGCCGAGCATGATGAGAAAGCCAACGGCCCCCGCCGCGAGCAGGATGTTGCGCCGCCGGGCGCGCTCTTTCGCCGCCTGGCGCGCAGGAGAGAGCGTTACAGGCTCGGGGCGCACGCGCTCGCCCGTGTCTACGGCGCGCCCTCCACTCTTGATCTCTACCTCGAACAGGGGGGTCTTGTCGGGTCGCTCGGTCTTTGCCATGTGCTACAGGTCGAAGGTGGTAACGGGCGGGGCCAGGATAGTCAGGGTGTTGGTGAACACCAGCACGCCCATCGCCACGAGCAGAGCCCCGCTGACGAGCGACACCACATTGGCATTGTTGATTACCGTCCAGCCGCCGATGCGCAGCGTGAACCCGCGCCGGGTGATGCGCTTGAGGAAGGTCGAGACCTGCCCCATGGCGAAGGCGGCGAGCACGAACGGCACGCCTAGCCCGATCGAGTAGAAGATGAAAGGCATGATGGCCGCGGTCTGCTGGCCGTTCATCGAGAGGGTGAAGATGAGCGACAGGGTCGGCCCGATGCAGGGCGTCCACCCGACCCCGAAGCCCAGCCCAATGAGGAACGAGCGCAGGTAGCCCAGGTTCTCGTTGGGGCGCAACCTGTCGCCCAGCCGCCTCTCGTAGTTGAGGAACGGGATGTTGATCACGCCTATCATGTGCAGGCCGAACACCACGAGCAGCGCGCCCATTACGTACTGGATCGGGCGTCGGTACTCGGCGAACACGTCGCGCAAGCCCCCCACCATGCCGCCCAGCACGGCAAACACCAGAGTGAAGCCGAGCACGAACACCAGCGCGTGCGTCACCACGGTCCAGCGCGCCTGCGCCGTCTGCGTGGTGGAGGGGCCGCCCGCCGTCTGGGTGCGTACGGCCGACCCGCTCAGATAGCCGATGTAGGCGGGCACAAGGGGCAGCACGCACGGCGAAAGGAACGACAGCAGTCCCGCGGCGAAAGCGATATATAGCTCGGGCGATTGCATCTGCATGGGCGAGTTACCTGCGTATGTTAGATTAGTTGGCCGCGGGCTGCTGGGCCTGCGGCTGGGCTTTGGCCCGGGCGCGCTCCGCGGCCATCATGGCCGACTGGCGGTACATGAGCCGCAGCGCCTCCGACTCCTCGACCGCGCGCTGCATCTTCGGGAAAGCGAACCACACCCCGCCAAGAGCCGCGAGCGCTCCGGTCAGGATGCGCAGCCACCAGTTCAGGCCCCACGGCTGCGAGCCGATGTAGAACGAGCCGAACGACGAGTCCATCGTCCAGTCGAACGCTTCGCGCAAGCCGAACATGTGCGTCAGCCCGTCCACCGCCATGGGCGTGATGAATAACAGCAGCCCCCACCACGGCAGCGGCGACTTGAGCCAGCGCAGCCACGGGATGTCGCGGTCGCGGGCCAGCCCGTACAGAATGCCGAACAGGAACACCCCGCCGTACAGGGCCGTGTTGCGGTAGCAGAACGCCACCTGGTAGCCGAACACGCTGCCCGCACGCTCAGGCAATTGGTGGCACGTCAGCGCGAACACCGAATAGAGCGTGTTGGCAGGCCCCCACCAGCCGAGCGCGCCGAACACGGGCGCGAGCCACGGCAACCCCACGAAGAAGCCCATCGTGATGGTCAGCAGCCTGAGCCAGTGCGTGCCCACGTAGGACGCGGCGCGATCTATCCACGGCTCTTTCAAGTCGGGCGCGGGCAGCACGCTCGCCGAGGGCTGGGCGGCCAGCGAGTAGGGTGCAAGGCTAGGGCTTGACGGCCCGCCGCGCCGTGCCGACTCCAGCGTCTGCTGCGCCAGCGTAAAGTACGCCTTCAGCTCGGCCTCGGTGATCGGCGCGACCAGCCGCCCGACCTGCACATCGGCCACCTCGACCACCGGGATGATATGCTTGTACTCCTCGTACAGCGCAGGGTCATCCAGGATATTTACTTCAGACACCTCCAGCCTGTACTGGCGGGCAAGGCGGTC
>DASTEB010000369.1:0-7834 GCA_035710025.1 Chloroflexia bacterium | reverse complement strand
CCGAGATGACGATCGGGTCGCCCTGGTGCAGCGACTTCAGCAGGTACTCCTGGTTGAACCACGACACGCTGATTGTGCCCGAGTCGTCGGCCAGCACTGCGGTGACCAGCGGCCTGCCAGTGCGGGTCTTGCGCGCCTCGACCTCCCAGATCGTGGCGACGACCGTCTGGTTCACCTCGGGTTCAAGCTCCGCGATGGGCTTCATTGCCGAGAAATCGTCGTAGCGAAACGGGAAGAAGAGCAGCGCGTCGCGTACCGTGTACACTCCGAGCCGCGCCAGCAGACGAGCCGTGGCCCCCTGCACGCCCTTGAGCACCGTCACGGGGGAATCCAGTCCCGCGTTGCGCCGCGCCAGTCGAGGACTCACAGGAACGGGAGGAGGAGGCGCGGTCGCGGGCGCGATGCCGCTGCGGCCTGACGATATCGCTGCTTTGGCTCGTGGGTCGACGTCCTCGTATCCGGCGAAGTCGCTCACGGCGGACGGCACGAACCCGTTGCTCACGGGCGCTGCCCGCTTCGGTGCGCGCGCCGGGGCAAGGTCAGGCGGAGCCTCGCGCTCACCCTTCTCGTACCGCGCCAGCATGTCGACCACCCGCGCTACCGCCGCGCCCCGTGCCTGGAAGTCGGCCGTGCCATAGTCCTGAAGGAGCGCGCTGATCGCGTGCGCGACAGGCCCGGCCTCACGCTCCTTCTCAGTCAATTGCTCGGCCCAGCGGCGCGCGAAGGCCGCCAGCCCGCCCTGTACGGCAGAGTCGGTGAAGCCCTTATGCTCCTCCAGCCGGAGGATGTTGCGAAAGACGTTGGTGGGGATCGGCATGGCGGCTATGGAACGCGTGTGCTCATATTTTACAGGATGCGCCGCCGTGGTGGAAACCGCGCGTGTGATCGGGCCTCACCTCCGCCGACAAATCGGCCGCTATTCCCCTGCCCGCAACGCGCAGATGCCGACGGCGCCCGGGCCTGCATGCGTTCCGAGCACCGGGCCGACAATGGAAACCAGGATCGGCTCGGACACCCCCGCATCGAGCAGCATCTGCTTCACGTGCCCGGCGATTTCGGGATCAGCGGCGTGCATGACCGCGACCCGTTCCAACGGCCCGTGCTCGAGCGCCATTTGCATCATGTGCTCCACAGCGCGCGACCGCGTGCGCACTCGCTCGGCAATGGCGATCTCTCCGTTTGGTCGCAGAGTTAGAATGGGCTTTACACTGAGCATCGTGCCGACCGTGCCCGGGAACCTGCTCAGCCTGCCCGACTTCATCACGTATTCAAGCGTGTCGAGCGCAGCATACAGCGCTGTCCTACTGACCGCGTCCTCGGCAACGGCCGTGACTTCCGCCAGGGTCTTGCCCGTGCGCGCGGCCTCCGCCGCCACGATTGCTACCCAGCCCTGCGCCATCGAAACCGCTCGGCTGTCCACCAGGCTGACCGCATCGGGCGGAACCCCGTCGGCCGTCGAGGCCATCAGGGCTGCATTGAACGTGCCGCTCAGCTTGGACGCCAGATGTACTGCGCACACATCGTACCCCCGCTCCACAACGCCGATGTACGCCCTCGTGAAGTAGTCCAGCGAGGCAAACGAAGTCGTGGTGACCGAGCGCGTAGCCGCGAGCTCGCGGTAGAACTGCTCGGGGTCAAGGTCCACGCCCGAGTGATAGGTCTTTCCCCCCATGTGTACCAACTGGGGCACAACAGTGATGTCGAGGTCGGCAGCGATCTCGGGCGGTATGTCGGCCGCGCTGTCGGTTACCACCTTGACCTGACGCGTCTGAGCAGCCATGCTCTCGACTCCTAGGATCAGGATTTAGGCCGGGCAGCATCGCCCGGCAGGTCTGCAACCCAAGTTTACCACGCTGCGGTAACGGCCGATCGCCGCTCTGACATTACTCCTCGCCCTCCAGCACCGCCACGCCCATCGCGTCCGGCCCGAGCCAGGATGCGAGCCCGGGCCCTGCCCGCACGATCATCACTCGCTCGCGGGGATAAATGGCACCGATGCGCGTCAGCAGATGCTCGACATCGTTCTGCGTGATGTTCGTGTGTACGACGCACAGCTCGCCGATCTTGGGGAAGTCCTCCACGAAGTTGTACAGTGCGTCGCGGGCCTTGGCGCGGGTGCGGGTTCGCTCGTAAACAGCAACGCTCCCCTCATCGAGGTGAAACAGCGGGCGCAGCGATCCCAGCGAGTCGGCCTGTGCCGCCAGCCGCCCGACCCTGCCGCTGTTGAGCAGTATCTCGGTGTGCTCGGTGAAGAAAGCGAAGTGGCTCTGGCCCGACAGCCGCCCGGCAAGCCCCACAAGCCTCGGCAGGTCCATGCCCCCCTCGGCCGCCTTCGCCACGGCAAGCGCGACCCACCCCAGCCCCATGGAAACCGACTGCGTATCCACCACCGCCACCGGGAACGGGCCGCCCGCGCCCACGGGGCCGAACGCCTCACGCGCCAGCGCGGCGCTTGTATAGGTGTCGCTAAGGCGTGAGGAGTGGTGCAGCGAGATTACGCCGTCGGCGCTCTCGCGAAGTCCGCGGTACGTTCGGCTGAACTCCTCGACGGGCGGGCTTTCAACTTCCGGCACAAGACCGGCACGGACCCGCGCAAGCGTCTCCTCCATCGAGATACCGCTCCGGTCCAGGTAGGTCTCGCTGCCCCACACGAGGCGCAGCGGCACAACGGCAATGTCAAGCTGCCGCACCAGGTTCTCAGGGATGTCGCAGGCGCTGTCGGTTACAACTCTAATTCGAGGCATATAACCAGGTGTCCGGTCTAAAGTGCAGAGTGCTGAGTAACCTCACACCGGTCAGCGCTCACGCTGCTATTCGGCTGAGATGATGTACTCGTAGAATGGCTGCCCGCCGTGAACAAGCTCGATCTCGGCGTCGGGGTAGTGTTCCTCGACCTCGCCGCGGAACTTCTCGGCCAGATCTTCCGTTACCTCGCCGCCCCAGTAGATTGTGATCAACTCGCGCTCGGCCGCGCCCATGTGCTCAAGCAAGGCCCAGGCTGCGGTCTCGAGGTCGGCTGCCGTGGTCACGAGCGCGTTGTTGTGCAGGCCGATGAACTGACCCGCCTTCACGTCCATGCCGTTCACTTTGGCGTCGCGCACGGCGCGTGTTAGCTCGCCCGTCTCCACTGCTTTGGCCGCCGCCAGCATCGCCTTGCTGTTCTCCTCGAGGCTGCCTTCGAAGTTTAGCGCGATCAGCGCGGCCATACCCTGCGGGATCGTGTCGGTCGGCACGACGACCACTTTCTTCTTGGTCAGGGTCTCGGTCTGCCGGGCCGACATGATTATGTTGCCGTTGTTGGGCAGGATTATCACTTCGTTCTGGGGCACGCTCTCCACGACCTTCAGGATGTCCTCGGTCGAGGGGTTCATCGTCTGCCCGCCCTCGATGATTGCGGTAGCCCCCATGCTCTTGAACGCCTCCACCAGCCCGGAACCGGCCGCCACCGCGAGCACGCCGATCCTCGTTGCCGCTACGATTCCGAGAACATCGCGCCCGGACACGACAGTCGCCCCCGTGGAAGCGTCTTGCATCACGGCGCCCGGGGCGGCCGCGGACGTCGCCGCGCCCCTGGCGTGCATGTCGAGGAACTCCTCGTGCTGGTCCTGCATGTTGGCGATGCTGATCTGGCGCAGGCTTCCCAGCGTCGTGGCGTAGTTGAGCACCGTACCCGGCGTTTCCGTGTGAATGTGAACCTTCACTATCCGGTCGTCGCCCACGATCACGGCGGAGTCGCCAAGCGTGGCTATCCGGGCGCGCACTTCGTCGAAGTCCCACCCACCGCCGGTGAGCAGGAAGTTGGTGCAGTACCCGTACTCGCCGTGCTCCACGTGAACCCCGCTCTCCGCCATCTCCGCGGGCAGCGCGGAACCCATGCCGGTCTCCAGGGGCAGAGCCTCAATCTCCTCGCCCTCGGCATAACGCCGCATGCCGTCGAGCATGACCCACAGGCCGTAGCCGCCCGCGTCCACAACGCCTGCGTCGCGCAGCTTATCCAGCAGTGTGGGAGTGCGGTTGACCGATACCCTCGCCGCCTTAGAAGTCTCGGCCAGCACGTAGCTGAACGAGTTCAACACAGAAGCCGCCTCTTTCGCGGCCTCGCCCGTATCCTTTATGACCGTGAGGATGGTCCCCTCTACGGGGCGCAGCACCGCGCGATAGGCCGTAGCGGTCGCCGCGACCAGCCCCTCCGCGAAGTCGCCCGCGCTGATCAGGTCGTGCCCTGCCACGCGCTCGGCGAACCCGCGCCATATCTGCGACAGGATCACGCCTGAGTTGCCCCGCGCGCCCATCAGCGCGCCCCGCGACACTCCTGACGCGATCTCGGCCACCGAGTGCGTGGGCGAGTCGGCCACCTGCTTTATAGCCGCTTGCATCGTCAGCGCCATGTTGGTGCCGGTGTCGCCGTCGGGCACGGGGAACACGTTCAGCGCGTTGATGCCCTCGGCGTTGCGCGCGATCCACACGGCCCCCGCCGACAGCACGCGCTTGAACTCCTGCCCGCCCCACTGCTCGCCCGGCCCGGTCGGCACGTGCTCGTGCGACCCGTCGGGGTTGCTCTGCGTGGGCGCGCCATTCTCGCTGCCCATGCTGTCCCCCTTCGAAGAGTCGGGGGCGTCGTATGTCGCCCCCTTGGGGCTTCGTGGAGCGCCGGCCGGTCGCTGGTCGCTTGTCATACTTGCTCGCTTACTCGTATGCCCTGGACGTTGACGTTGACATTCACGACAGGCACGCCGAGCGACGACTCAAGGGCGAATTTCACATTGCTCATGATGTTGCGCGCCACTTCGGATATGCGCACCCCGTACTCGAGCACGACGTACAGGTCGACTACCACCTGACCGTCGCTGAAGGATACGTCCACCCCCTTCGAGATCTCTTCACGCCGCAACAGCTCGGCCAGGCCGGGCCGTGCGTGGCGCGAAGCCAGGCCGACAACACCGTACGACCGCTGGGCGGCCCTGGAAGCCAGGTGCGCGATGGCCCGGGGCGATACCTCAATCTTTCCCGCCGACTCGGGCGCTGTCGCGGCCTTGCGTCCCGCTACTGCCGGTAACTCGCCGGGCGCGGCCGCCGTTGCCGCGCCCGCCAGAGCCGCCGCGCCGTCAAGCGACAGGCTGCTTCCCCTGCGGTCGAGATTGTGCTGGTCTCTGCGTTGCCTGGAAGCCATCAGGGTACCTTGCCAAAAGGCAGTGTGTATGGTAAAATTACTCTCTGTGCGGCAAAGATGGCCGCACATAACTCTGTCAATATACAAGAAATGCCCGTGATAGTAAAGGGCACGTGAGAGGACCACTACCAATGGCCGTCCAGTGTGAAGTTTGTGGCAAGAAGCCCAACTACGGGCACAACGTCAGCCACGCAAAGAACCATACTCCTCGCCGCTGGGTGCCCAACATCCAGGTCAAGCGCGTCATGCTGGGCGACCAGTACGTCCGCCTGAAGATCTGCACGCGCTGCCTGCGCACCCTGAGCAAGACCGAGCGCGCCGCCGCGAAGGCCCAGTAGCCTCTCGCGCACGACGCGCCAATTATCCCGAAAACAGAGCGACCGGTCGGGCCACGTTGATGGCCTGCCGGTCGCTTTTTGCCGCCCTGCGTCCTAGCGGGCGCTTTTCACGTGACGCTCGATGAAGTTGAGGAACTGGCTCGCCACTCCCCCGCGCCATGCCGCGTCGCTGAACAGGTGGTTCTCCCCCCGAAGCGGCACGAACGTGATGTCTATGCCCGCGTCCTTCATCAGCGCGGCCGAGCGCTCCGACCACGCGAAGGGCGTGTTGGTATCGCCCGTGCCGTGGAACAGCAATACCGGCCCCTTGGTCACCGCCTCGCCGAAGTGCGGCCCCACCGACAGCCCCCGGTAAAACTCCGGGTTGTCCTCGGGCCAGCCGTGCCGCGCCCTGACCAGGTTGGCCTGCTCCGCCCGCCTGCGGCTCCACCTGTTGAAGTTGTCGGCGTAGTCGGGCGACGTGGGCGCGAACAGCACGAACGCCTTGATGTCGGGCTGCCGCTGCGCCACCAGCGACATCATCGAGATCTGCCCGCCGTTCGAGTGGCCCCAGAAGCCGAGCCGGCCGGCATCGAGGAACGGCAGGTCGGAGCGCTTCACCGCATCCACCAGGTTGAGCGTGTCGTCGGCCCAGCCGAACGCCGTCAGGTTCTCGGCGTGGTTCTCGTCGTCGTCCGACCCGGCGTAATTGCGGAAGTCGGGGTGGATCGCCACGTACCCGTTGGAGGCCACGAACGGCGACTCGCGCCTCGAGTCCATGCCCGACGTGTACTCCTCGATGGGAATGTAGCCGTGGTTCATGATCATCACCGGGAACGGCCCATCACCGCCAGGCACGTACATCTGCCCGGAGATCGTGAGGTTCCCGCTGCGGTAGGTGATGGCGTACTGAGTGTAGGCGTTGGCCCGCGCCACCGTGCGCACTATCTTGAGGTCGCTGCCCCACCGCGTCATCTGCTGAAGAGCATCGATCGACACGGGGTAGACGGCGGGAGGGGGCGGCTCGGCGTCGCCGTAGGTGCGCTGGTAGAACTCCTTGCCCAGCAGGCCAAGCTGTATCTCGGCGGCCGTGCCCCTGGCCTCGGGGTGGTGCTCCAGGCGGTTGCGCTCGAAGTACTGCACCTGGTAGGTCTTGCCGTCGGTCTGGCTCCGCTCGCTGAACGCCTCCGAAATGGGGTAGCCGAACACCGGAAGCCCGCCGTTCGACTGCCAGTACGACAGGAACGGCTCCTTGAGCGTGTGCCCGGTCTCGTTGAAGTACACGCCGTTGGCAGGCTTGCTCACGCGGCCGAACGCGCTCTCGCGCCGCCCCGACACCAGGTCCGCGCCCAGCCTCGACAGCAGCACCTCGCTCGGAGTGTCGCGGTTCTCGGGGTGGAACTCGAAGCGAGCGCGCTCGGTGTACTGCACCGTGCGGCCGTTCTCGGTCAATTCGTCGGTGATCGGGTAGCCGAACTGCTGCACCCCGCCGCGCGCCTGCCAGTAGCCGAGGAATATCCCGTGCATGCACTTCCCGGTCTCGGGGAAGCACTTTTCGCCGCCCGTGAGGCGCACAGCCGGGCGGGGCGTGGCCTTTCCCTGGACGGCAGGCGACGCGCTAGTCGTCAGCGCCGGGAGGAGCGCAAACGCAAGAGCGAGCGCGGCCATACGCATCCGGCCGTTCGTTATGTGTGTCATGTATAGGGCCTCTCTGCTGTGTGGTGCCGCGATCGGTCAGGGGCACAGTTATTATACGCGATGGTCCTGATGCGTAATGTGTGAAGGTCCTGATGCGTGACAGTTCGTGATACGTGAAGGTTCGTGGTGCGCGATACGTGATGCGTGAACTCTCCTGAGCACCACGGCTTACTCCACACGACCCGGTATGGATGTGCTCACGCATCACGTATCACGCATCACTCGTCTGCCTTCTGCCTTCTGCCTTCTGCCTACTCACGCACCAGGTTGCCCTCGCGCGCCGCGCCTGCTAATATCATCTGGGAAGCATCAACTCCCTCTAGCCATGATCTCACCCGCGACAACAGCGGCAACAGCGCGCACTACCCCCTCGATCCGGGCGCTAATCAGGCCCGCGGTCGTGCTGTGGGCTGTGCTCGCGCTCGGCCTGGGCCTGCGGCTCTACCGGCTCGACGCGCTCGACCTGTGGATAGACGAGGGCTACGTGGTCATGTTCAGCCGCCAGTCGTGGCTCGACGTGCTCGGCTTCAGCGGCCCCTACGACCCCCACCCGCCGCTCTACTTCGCGCTCGTCAAACTGGCCTCGGTCTTCCTGCCCGAGACGATAGCAGGCCGCGCGGTCAGCATGTTCATGGGCACGCTCACTATC
>DASTEB010000368.1:0-6093 GCA_035710025.1 Chloroflexia bacterium | reverse complement strand
GGGCTGGGACGCTGTTGTCATGACAACAGCGATACTTGACATAAGGAGAGCGGTGGGCCTGACCGCCCAACGGAGTACGACTTCCGGCTCTTGACAGCCGCCTCCCTGCTGCCGCATACATCCCTGCATGACGGAGGCTTTGCTCGTAGTACAGACTGTGCTGTTCGGCCTCACGCTCTGGCTGGGGCTATACCTTCTGGCACGCGAGAGGCCACAGGCGCCGATGGTCCTGCCCGGCCTCACGCTGACCGCTTTCGCGCTCTTCGCGGGCCTTGACGCCCTGGCGAATTACACCGCCGCGCCCAGCACCCGGTTCCTCCTGAGCGGGGCGAGCATCGCGCTGGCGGCCCTTACGGTGCCCCTGGCGGTAGCCGCGCTCGTGGCGCTCTTGCGACGCCGGAGGCCTACGGCATGGCGTTATGCATCGATTGCGGGCGTGGTGCTCGCTGCGCTCGGCGTGGCCGCGCTGCTTCTGGTTGAGGAAGTGGGGCTGCGGCTCGCCATCCTTCCGGCCGCGAGCGCCGGGCTTCTGCTGCTGGGCCTTGCCGCGGCCGTGGCGGACGCCGCCGGGAAAGGGGAGCGGCTGCTGCCCGACCTCCTGCGCTCGTTCGACTACTCCTTCTTCGTCGCGCTGTTCCTCGGTGGGCAGGTGGCCGTCGTCATGTTTCTCGCCACCGGGGTCACCGCACCGATGCTCGCGCTGCTGCTGGCCATAGTAGCCACGTCCGTCGCCACGCAGGTGTTCCTCGGCCGCGTGCAGGACGCGCTCGACACGATAGCCTTCGCCCGGCTGCCGTGGCTGCGCGCCGCCAGGGCCGAGCTTCGGGAGGTTGCCGACGTGCTGCCCCGCGCCAACCCCGACATCGACGTGAGCAGCCTGGACGACGACGAGTTCGCCCGCCTCACCCGCGCCGCTCTGAGCAACTACGGCGACCTGCCCAAACTGGCCGCCAGCCCTCTCAACTATCTCCCCGCAGTCGACGCGCGCCTCGCCCGCCGCGGGGCCAAGGACGACGCCCTTGAGCGCGCCATCGAGCTAAAAGCCGTGCTTACCGAGAGCATCCTTCGCCTCAAGCCGCGCGACAAAGGCGACTTCGGCACCTCCGACGAATGGCGCTATTACAACGCCCTCTATTTCCCCTACGTCGCCGGCCTCAAGCCGTTCAGCCGCCGGGCCAACGGGTCTGCCGGCGCCCACAACGACCCCGCCGCCAGGGAAGCCCTCGAGTGGTTCCGCACCTACGTGCCCGAGCGCACCCTGTATAACTGGCAGACAGCCGCCGCGCGCCTCGTCGCTCAAGACCTGAGGGGGCGAGCCGAGTAGATTCGGGGCAAACTGGCAGCGTTTGGCACCATTTTGTCTGTACCTGGCAGCGCCTCTCGCCCCATGATGTGGGAAACCAAAATCAAGGAGGTTTCCCACAATGGCAACCCAGACAACTACTCAACCGGCCCTCAACGCCAACAGGGGCGGCCTGCTCAAGCGGGCGCTGCAGGTAGACGCTATCCTCTCAACGGCCCTCGGCGTCCTGCTCGTCGCTGCCGCCGCGCCGCTCGCCGACTTCACCGGCATAAACATGATCGCCCTGGAAGTGGTCGGCCTTGTCACCGCCCTGTACGGTGGCTGGATATTCTGGAGCCTGCCGCGGAAATTCGGCGCTTACGGTCTGCCCATTACGGTGGTCGCCCTCAACATAGCCTGGGTGCTCGGCAGCGCCCTGCTGGTGTTCACCGACTGGGTGCCCATGACGGTCATCGGCAAGTGGAGCGTAGTCGCCGTGGCCGATGTCGTGCTGCTGCTTGCCGCCGCCGAGATCGTCGGGCTGCGCCGGGCGCGCTCGGTCGAAGCGTAGAGTCCCGGCAAGACAGGGCGAGTCGTGGGTCTACGGCTCGCCCTGTCCGCGCTCCGCGAGGTCCCGCGCCACGCGGAAGAAGTAGGCCATCTTGTTGGCGATGCCGCCCAGGCCCTGCTTGCCCTGGTAGCTGCGCGTCAGCCGCTTGGCTTCGTACAGCAGGCCGACGAACCCCTGCTCGTCCATCCCCGATACCTGCCACAGCCTGAGCGCTTGCGTCACGTTGGCGAACACGTGGGCCGAGTCGCCCAGTTCGGTGGAGAAATCGGCGATCACCGAGGCGACGTAAGGCGAGTAGGGCGGGGGAGTTGTGCCGGCATTATTCCCGTTGTTTTTCGTAGCAGTTGCAGCGGGAATTGTCTGCTTTGCCGTGATGTTTTGCATGGCGCCAGACGTCCGATTATTCGCGCCCGACATCTCTCCACGGGCGATATGATTCGAATCACCTCTGTTCTTTTTCTCTTGTTCTACGTGAACTGATTCTTCTTCGTGTAAGCCGCGCGCCACCCCCGCCCGGTAAGCGGCGGATGTCCCCCGGGCACGCGTGGGCTTAGCGGGCGCTGTTAATGGTGCGCTACCCTCCGCCGGTAACCCCGCGCTATCCGGGACGGCTAACCCAGCGCCATCGGGGCTTGTAAGCTGTACGCTATCCCCGTCAGGTAACTCTACGCTACCCCCTCCATTCAAGCGTGTGCTACCGGGTGCGCTAAACTGCGCGCTATCCCCCATGGTAATCTCCGTGCGATCCCCGGCAGTAAGGTGTATGCGATCCCCCCTGGTTAAGTCTACGCTACCCCCCTCCTGAGCAGGCTGGGCGCGCCGTCCGCGCCTCCGTGGCAGCATCCTCGCACTATCCGTGGCCTCTGGCGCGGGTGGAGTTGGCGGGTCGTGCCTCGGGCCGTTGGGCTGCAGGAGGGCTCGTATGCGGTCGAGCAGGCCGCTGAAGTCGTAGGCGTTGGTGTCCTGTCCGCCTTCCTTGTTTGAGCGGTGTACCAGCCTGAGATAGCCCCTCGATACAAGCTCGCCTTTGATGCTGTGAAGTTGCACGCTGCTGTACCCGGTCTGCGCGGCCATCTTGCGCAGGCTGGGGTAGGGGAGGGCGGTGTCCCACTGGAACGAGAAGATGTAGGTGACGAACCACACCTGCTGCGGGGTCAATTCGAGTTCCGCCTGGTGGGTGAACATAGCCCGGGGCACCGCAGCCACTCCGCGCCGGGTGATCACGCGCCCGTAGCGCGCCACAAAGCTGGGGTCCACTTCCCCGAGTTCGGCCATGTCGGGCGGGCGCTCGTCGTCCTCGCGCACGGGATTGGCAGCGGGGCCCGTGGCGGCGATGGCGTCCTCCAGCCGGTCGAACAGCCCGGCGAAGTCGTAGGCATTGGTGGCCTGGCCCTGGTTGCCGGTGAAACGGGGATACACCTGCAGGTAGTCCATGTGGCAGAGAGAGTTCTTTATGCGCTGAAGCTGGCTGAGGCTCATGCCGACGCGCTTGGCCATCGCTTTCAGGCTGGGGTAGGGGAGGTCTTCGTCCCACTTGTGGGCCAGGATATACGACACGAACCACACTTGCTGGGCCGAAAGCTGCAGCTCGCCCTGGTGATGCAGCAGCGCGCTCGGGATGGTGGCGATGCCGTCCTGTAGGATCACGCGGCCGAAGCGGGCGGCGAAGCTCGATCCTGCGCGGGGCGGCCTGCCTCGGCCGTTGGGGGTGTGGGCGGGGTTGGGGGCCCCGGGCACGCGCGACATCCGGCCCCCGTCGCCGGAGGGCGCGTCGTGCCCGTTGTTGCCCCGTAAATTCGGCATGGAAAAACCTCCTAGCCCTATTGACAGGAGGTTGTCGCCATGCTACAATCAGTCTGCCACAACTGAATGGCTAAGGCGCCTCTGCCAAGGGCTCCATAGCAACGAAGACTTTGAAACCTGATCGCTGCCAACGGTCGGGTTTTTCATTTGTCTTCGCTGCCCCAAAAATATGCTTACCGGTGCAGCGTGTGTGCTGTTTCTCTCGCTAAAGCTTCTCCGTAGTGCCTTGCCGCAACTCTTCAACCTCTCAGGTGCCACCCATCGAAGTTGACATAACGGCAGGGCCTATATTTCCGATACGTACCTCTCGTGCAGCTCGTCCACCAGCGCCTTGATGTTGGCCAGGCTTGCGCGCTCCTGCTCGGAGACCGCTCGCCTGCCGTCCGACTGGTCGCGGTAGGTGTTGAGGTAGCGCAGCACCGCTGCCAGCTTGGCGCTGCCTATCCTCGTCACGCTCCGCTCGTCGTGGCTGTTGGGCCGTGACGCTGCTTGCGCCGCGGCCTTGCCGTCGGACGGGCCTGTGTGGCCGTCTGCCAGGGGGTGGTGAGCGGCGGCCCGGGCCTCGGCGTCCAGCGCTGCCAACGCTGTGCCGGGGCCTGATGGGTGCCCATCAACACCGTTCTTGCTCTTGTCCATGACCGCGTGCGAGTGATGCGCGCGCGAGGCGATGTATCCCGCCAGGTCCTCCACCGTGAGCTTGCCCGCGAGCATCAGCGAGATGATCTCGGCCCGCTCGGCGGGGTCCTTAACCTTGATTAGGGTGGCGACCGCGCGTATGCTGTCGGGCTTGGCCTGCACGAGGTTCTGCACGTCCTCGGGGGCGCGGGCCACCCGAATCCTGTTCTCCACGTAGCCGCGCTTGCGGCCCACCTCGCGGGCTATCTGCTCGTGCGTGTAGCCCATCTCACCCGCCATGAGCAGGTAGATCTTGCCCTCTTCGAGCGGCGTGAGGTCTTCCCGCTGGATGTTCTCGGTAATGGCCAGGGTGACCATCTCCTCGTCGGTCAGGTCGCGCACGACCACCGGGAGCAGGTGCAACCCTGCTCGCCGCGCTGCTTCGCGCCGCCTGTGGCCCGCGGTTAGCTGGAAGTAGCCGGGAGCCTCGGGCGCGGGACGCACCACAAGCACGCCCTGGAAGCCCTGCGAGCGGATCACGCCTGCCAACTCGTCAACGGTATCGCTGCGCATCTCGGTGCGCGGCTGGTACGGGTTGTCGAGCAGGCGGTCGACGCGCACCATGACGGCCTGCTGCATCTCGGTGGCCGAGGCCACGCTCTGCGCGAACAGGTCCGAAAGGTCGGTCGTGCGCCGCTGGGGCGCGGTTTCGTTCGCCTGTAAAAATCCGAGGTCAATTGCCTGGTTGGCTTTCTTTGCCATTTCGTCTCCCGGCCGTGATGTCTTGTTGAACGTTCCCTCTGCTCCGGCGCTAGGCCATCACTCGTTCCTCGATCTGCTCCAGCACCTCCACGCGGTCGGCGCCCGGCCCGCCCACCACCTTGAGCAATTCGGCCAGCAGGCGGCGGTAGGACAGGGTGTGATCACTGCGCGGGTTGAGCGACACCATGACGGCGCGCTGGTTGGCCGCCTCGCTGAACTGCACGCTCCGCTTGATGACGGTGCCGAACGCCCTGATGCCGCGCTGCCCGAGCGCTTGCCGCAACGCCGAGTCCATGGCTCGCGAGGCGTTGGCCTGCTGCACCATCATGGCGACAGCCCCCGCTATCTGCAGGCGCGGGTTGGCCTCGGCGCGCGCCTCGTCTATGCGCTCGACCAGTAGCTGGAGCCCCTTGACCGACATCATCTCCAGTTGCGTGGGGATCAGCACGAAGTCGGCGGCATAGAGGGCATTGACGGTCAGGCTGTTGAGGCTGGGCCCAGCGTCGAGCAGGATATAGTCGTACTGGTGGCGCACCTGGCGCAGCACGCCCGCGAGGCGCGTGCCCCACGTTGGCTTGTTGCTCAGCTCGCGGTCGGCGTTGGACGCCGCGATGTTGTTGGGGGCGAGGTCTGGCCCTGCCGATGTCTTGAGGATCACGCGGGCCACGTCGAAATCGCGCTCGCCGGACATGGCGTCGTATACAGTGAGGGGGAGGGTATCGGGGTTATGCCCGAGCGACCACGTCAGGTGGCCCTGCGGGTCGAGGTCCACGAGCAGCACGCGCAGGCCCATCTGGTAGAGGAGCACGCCGAGGTTGGCGGTGGCGGTGGTCTTGCCGACGCCGCCCTTCTGGTTGGCCAGGGCGATCACGATCGCGCCGTCGTCCTTGGTGCGGCCCCCGTTTGCCATGAAGGCGTACAGGTCGGCCTCGTAGATGCGGTGGTGCCCGCCCACGGTGGAGGTAGCGGGCAGGATGCCCTCGCGTATGTAGCGGCCGACGGTGGCGGTGTCTACGCCGAGTCGCTGGGCGACTTCGGAGGTCTTGAGTAGTCTGCCGTT
>DASTEB010000367.1:0-6698 GCA_035710025.1 Chloroflexia bacterium | reverse complement strand
CTCTGTAGCTGCTCGCCCGCGTCGTCCGTGCCGGCCTCGCGCGCGGCCTCGGCGGCCGTTCGAAACGCACTGGCCATGCGCTTGCCGTGCGTGCTGTGGCTGACCTGGTCTATGCCCTCCTGGCTCTGCGAGAGCTGGCTTGCTATCGATTGGAGCAGCGTGGGCACGTCTACTTGCCTGTTATTATCCATGAAGTTGCCTCCTGCATCTAAGACGTGCCTTGACCAGGCGCGTCATCTACAGCAGGCAGTAATGCACGGGTCGTGCCACGAGTGGGCTACTGCCGAGGCCTGTTGGACGCGACGATGGTCACGTACTCGCCGCCGTCCGGGTCGGCGAGGCGCAGCAGCTCCTGTATGTGGTTGGCGATCTCCAGTGCGTGGACGTAGCT
This sequence comes from Chloroflexia bacterium, assembly GCA_035710025.1. Classification (GTDB taxonomy): domain Bacteria; phylum Chloroflexota; class Chloroflexia; order QHBQ01; family JADMIH01; genus JADMIH01. The sequence continues at coordinate 6,307 of DASTEB010000367.1, read as the reverse complement.
GTCGGGGTTCTTGCCTTTCGACAGGTAGTACAGGAGCGGATAGTGGTCGAGCACGACGTGGCGCTGCTTCTCGTAGGCCACGTCGAACATGGCGCGCACGAGCGGCACGATCTGGTCGGCGCCAGCGTCTTCCATCGCGGAATGCGGCTCGGAAGGCAGGCCGGCAAGCTCTGCGTCGGAGATGGACCTGTAGCGCGGGAATACGTTCTCCGCGGCCCAGCGGTGCAGTTCCGCACCTAATGCCCGGGCAAGCGCGCTGTTGGCGATATGCTCATCTATGCCGAGGCCGCCGCCCGGCCGCAGCCACCGGCTCATCTGGTTTAGCGCGGTGCGTACGTCGGGTACGTGGTGCAGCGAGTGGAATGCGGCCACATTGTCGAACACCCCGTCCTCGAAGTCAACGTATCCCACGGCCGCGCATAGGTACTCCACGTGAAGCCCCTGCTCGATGGCGTACTTCTTCGCCGCGACGAGCGGGCCGAAACTGGGGTCGAAAGCGGTTACTTCGTATCCTTCGCGGGCGAAGTGTATCGAGGTCCACCCCGGCCCGACGCCCACGTCAAGCAGACGCTTGCCCGCCCGGAAAATAGGGTGGCGCGCAACCAGATTGTGCGCGTCGTACCGCTCGATGGTATCCGCGAAGGGGAACCGCTCGGCCACCCCTTGCGCCACGTACGGCGCGAAGCCTCGCTTCAAGTCGTGGAAGCCGTCGGCCCCGTGGTCGATATTCCACACGTAGAAGCGGTCCCAGAAAGCGGCCTCGCGCTGAAGTTCTTCGCGGAAGACCTGCGCGAGCGAGAGCACGTAATCGCGCACTGGATAGACCCGCCCACAATCGCAGGCAACATCCGCCCGCGCGATCTCCTCTACCGGGCCGGACGCGTAGCGCACGTTCGCTGTCTCCGGCCTGTCTATGCGCCATCGACGCGTGCCGCAGGCCGGGCATCGCACGCGCTCAAGCAACGATCTTTCCATCTCTCCCCCGCTGTACTATGAGTTACCCGGACAAACATGAAGGCCCCACGGTGGGGCCTTCGGTCAGGTGTGCGAGTCTACTAGTCCTCTTCGGGCAATTCGAGCTGTATGTGCAGCTCTTGCAGGGCGCGAGGCGGCACCGGCGACGGCGCATCGGTCATCAGGTCGCGAGCCTGCGCCGTCTTGGGGAAGGCGATCACTTCGCGGATGTTGCTCTCGCCCGCCAACAGCATGACAATGCGGTCGATACCGGGGGCAATCCCGCCGTGGGGCGGCGCGCCGTACTCGAAAGCATCCAGCAGGTGGCCGAAGCGCGCCTGCGACTCCTCGTCGGTGTATCCGAGCAGGTTGAACACGCGGGCCTGCTGGTCGCGGTCGTGGATACGGATCGAGCCTGTGGAAAGCTCGAATCCGTTGCACACCACGTCGTAGGCCGCGGCGCGCACGGCGCCCGGGTCGGTGTCGAGCAGGTCTACGTCCTCGGGCATGGGCGCGGTGAACGGGTGGTGTACTGCGTCCCAGCGGCCCTCGTCCTCGTTCCACTCGACCAGGGGCGGGTCGATTATCCAGGCGAATGCCAGCACGTTGTCGTCGGTCAGGTTGAGCCTGCGGCCCATGTCGGCGCGCAGGCGCCCGAGTACGTCGCGGGCGGTGTTTGTCGCGTCCGCCACGATCAGCAGAAGGTCGCCGTCCTCGGCTTCCATCTCTGCAACGATCTCGTCAACTTCGGCGCCCGAGAGGAACTTGGCGGCAGGGGAGCGCACCTGCCACACCGGGCCGCCCTCCGCCTGCTCGGTCGCCTTGCCCTCGACCGCCATCCACACAAGGCCCTTCGCGCCGTAGCGCTTCGCCGTCTCGGTCAGGTCGTCAAGCTCGCGGCGGGTGTACGATGCCGCGCCGGGGACCTTGATGCCCGCGACCGACCCGCCCGCCTCGAGCGCGGCGGCGAATACGGCGAACTCGCTGCCCGCCACGCACTCCGACAGGTCGGCGATCTCCATGCCGAAGCGGATGTCTGGCTTGTCGTTGCCGTACTTCGCCATCGACTCGGCGTATGTCAGCCTGGGGAAGGGCAGCGTCATTATTTGCTTGTCCGACACCGCGGGCACAAGCTCGACCAGCAGGCCCTCGATTAGCTGCAGGATGTCTTCGCGTTGGACGAAGCTCATCTCCAGGTCAAGCTGGGTGAACTCGGGCTGGCGGTCAGCGCGCAGGTCTTCGTCGCGGAAGCAGCGGGCTATCTGGAAGTAGCGCCCGAGGCCCGCCACCATGAGAAGCTGCTTCAGCTGCTGGGGCGACTGAGGCAGCGCGTAGAACTCGCCCGGGTGGACGCGGCTGGGCACGAGATAGTCGCGTGCGCCTTCCGGGGTGCTCTTGATGAGGATGGGCGTCTCAATTTCGAGGAAGTCGCGCGCGTCGAGGTAGTCGCGTATGAACTTGATCACCCGGTGGCGCAGCTCCAAGTTGCGCTGCATCCTCGGTCGGCGCAGGTCGAGGTAGCGGTACTTGAGGCGCAAAGTCTCGTCCGGCTCTGCCTGCCCCGCGACCTCGAAGGGCAGCGCCTTTGCCCGGTTGAGGATGGCGACCTGGTCGGCTGTGACCTCGATCTCGCCCGTGTCAAGGTTCGGGTTGGTGCGTTCGGCGCCGCGCGCCTCGACTTTGCCCAGGACGAGAAGCACGTATTCCGACCGCACCTCCTCGGCGATGCGGTGCGCCTCGGGGTTGGCTTCGCGGTTGAACACGACCTGGGTCATGCCCCAGCGGTCCCGCAGGTCTATGAAGATCAGGGCGCCCTGGTCGCGGCGGCGGTGTACCCACCCCTGTAAGCGAACCATGCGCCCCTCGTCGTCGAGTCTCAATTGGCCGCACGTTACTCGGGCATAGGTGCCCGGCGATGCGTGACTTTCTGTGCTCATGTAACAGCGATTCCTTCGCCTGTATAGAATTCAGGATAGCCTGATCATGGTACCACAGAGGCAGTGGCTTGTCCAGCGATTCGTGCCTACGCACGGTGCATCCAGGCGCGAATCGCTGGCATGAACCATGCGGCACTCAGAGGGTGTGTTAGTAGCAGAGAGTAAAGGAGCACTCAGATGTACGCATGGCTACTGATCCTGGTATTGACGGTGGTCGAGTTCGTGGCGATCCGCTGGTGGCTCAACCGGCAGGTCTACCCCTTCTTCTTCAACGACTGGGCGCCGTTCCTTTACACGGCGCTCGTGACGCTCAACGTGGCGATAGGCTGGCTCGTGTCCAGCGTATACGAGCCGGGAGGCACGGGGGGCCTGCAGCTTATGCTCGTAATCATGGGCGCGCTGACCATCGTGGTGCTGCTCGGCACACTGTTCCTGCGCTGGGTCGTGCGGCTGGACATGACGGATATAAGCGACAAAGAGCAGAAGTAGGCCCCCCGGCTGCAATCCATGCCTTAGCTACTGTGACCACTATGCCTTTCATTACTGAGTTCCCACCGCAGTATCCGCTCACCCGTGAACATGTGCGTGAGATCGAGATTATCGGCCACCTGACACGTGAGGTGTGGGAAGCGGACCCGAACTACGACCCCGAGCTCCCCCTCAGTTTTGGCAATTTCGACTTTCATGTCACGCTCCGGGATGGGCGTGCCTACGGTTTCGTCGGAAGCCTTCCGGAATACATCAGAGAATACATGGAGCAGGAGAACGAGGACTCGTTGATATCGCCTGGTCTGGTGCTGATCCGTCGCGTGGACGTGGCGTCAGTGCTTCATGCCGTCGAGGAATGGTTGACGCTTGGGATTGGTACACGGCTTGGTCTTGAGCACTACGGAGTCTTGCAGAAGAGCCTTGAGGACTGACATACGACAGTAACTTGCCGGAAGGCTGTAAACCCAAGCAAGAAGGGGCAGGTCGCGCGACCTGCCCCCTTTTGCTACAAACAGCTACTAAGCTTCTTCGTCGCTCGTGCCGTTCTCCGACGGCTCGACCGGCGATGTGTCGATCTCGCCTGTGACGATCTCGCGCCGGTCCTCGGCGGCAAGCTCCTGTGCGCTCATGTCGTCCACCGCCGCCTGCTCCGGTTCGAGCAATTGGGCGGTGAGTTCGGCCGAGGTCAGGTTACCGTCGCCGTCGCCGTCCGGTGCGAAGTCGGGCATCGAGAAGGTTGCGCCGTCGCCGTCACCCAGCCCGAACTCGGGCGAGGTGTAGCCGAGCGGCATCTCCACGCCTCCGCCGAGACTCGCGCCCTCGGCGCCCTCGTACATACTGAGGGCATCGGCCGACTCGAGGTACTCGTCGATGTTCTGGCCCTGCGCAACCATCGCGAAGTCGGGCTTTGCGATGGTGCGGGCGCCGGAACCGGCAGGGATCAGCTTGCCGATGATCACGTTCTCCTTCAGGCCGCGCAGGCGGTCGACCTGGCCGTTGATGGCGGCTTCGGTCAGTACGCGCGTGGTCTCCTGGAAGGAGGCGGCCGACAGGAACGAGTCGGTGGACAGCGACGCCTTGGTGATGCCGAGCAGCACCGGGGTTGCGGTCGCGGCCTCGCCGCCCGCGGCCAGCGTGCGAGCGTTCACCTCGGCGAAGGCGAAGCGCTCCACCATCTCGCCGGGCAGCATCTCGGTGTCACCGGGCGAGTCGATGCGGACCTTGCGGAGCATCTGGCGCACGATGACCTCGATATGCTTGTCGTGCACGTTCACGCCCTGAGAGCGATAAACGCGCTGCACTTCGTCCACAAGGTAGCGCTGCACCGCCTCGCGGCCCAGGATGTGCAGGATCTCCTGCGGGTTCTGGGCGCCGCGGGTCAGCGCGGTGCCGGCTGTGACGTGGTCGCCGTCGCGTACCTCAACTTGCGCGCTGTGCGGGATCATGTACTCGCGCACCTCGGTCTCTTCCGAGCGCACGAGCAGCGTCTTACCCTGCACAAACACCTTGCCGGGCATGCGCGCCGTGGTCACGTCGTCTTCCTCGCCCTTCAGGGCCGAGCGGAAGAGGGGCGCGCCCTCGGCTACTTCGTCACCCTCGGCCAGCAGAAGCTCGAACTTCTTGGGCAGAGGGTACTCGTCGTCGTACACCTCGGAGTGGGTCAGGCGTATCTTTCGGCCCTCGTCCTCGCGGATGATTTCGACGTCGCCCTCGATCTCGGCGAGGATTGCCTGCCCCTTGGGGATGCGAGCCTCGAAAAGCTCCTCCACGCGGGGCAGACCCTGGGTGATGTCTTCGCTTGAGGCCACGCCGCCGGTGTGGAAGGTACGCAGGGTAAGCTGCGTGCCCGGCTCGCCGATCGACTGGGCTGCGATGATACCCACCGCCTCGCCTTCGTCCACCACCCTGTTGGAGTGGAGGGCGCGGCCGTAGCACATCTGGCAGATGCCGTGCTCAAGCTCGCAGATCAGGGGGCTACGCACGCTTATCTGGAACTTGGCGCGCTCCTCGTTGTACAGCCGCTCGATCTCGTCGGGCGAGCGCTTGTCCTTTTCGAGGCGCTCGCGGAACGGCTTGAGCCATTCCTCGACCGCCTGCACGACCTCGTGCATCACCTCTTCGGTGATCTCCTCGTTCGCGTCGAGCATGACCTCGCCGGTCACGGGGTGGGCGATAGGCTGGCCGGCGTAGCGCCCGATCACGCGTGCGGTCATCGACTCGGCGATGTCCTTGTTGGTCGGCCACTGGATCCAGGTGCCCCCCTGCACGCCGCAGTCGTTGACGTTGATGATCACGTCCTGCGCCACGTCCACCAGGCGGCGGGTGAGGTACCCGGCGTCGGCGGTACGGAGCGCGGTATCTGCCAGGCCCTTGCGGCCGCCGTGGGTCGAGACGAAGTACTCGAGCACGGTGAGGCCCTCGCGGAAGTTGGACCGGATGGGCAGGTCGATGATGCGGCCGGAAGGGTCGGCGATAAGCCCGCGCATGGCCGCGAGCTGGCGGATCTGCTTGAACTTGGCCTTGGTCGCGCCGGAGTTTGCCAGCGTGTAGATGAGGCCGTACGGGTCCATCACCTTCTCAAGCTCGGCGGTCATCGCGTCGGTTGTCTCGTTCCAGATGCGCACGACCGTGTCGTAGCGCTCCTGCTCGGTGATCAGGCCGCGGCGGTGGTCGCGCTCGACCGCCTCTACCTCGGCGTCGGCCTGCTCGAGCATCTCGGGCTTGTTGCCCGGTATCTCGATGTCGGACACGGCGACCGAAAGGCCGGAGCGGGTGGCGTAGTTGAAGCCGAGCCGCTTGAAGGTGTCGGCGATCTCGGCGGTGCGCCGGGGGCCGAGCTTGCGGTGCGCCTCGGCCATGAGGGAGCGCAGGCTGCCCTTGTCCATCGCCTGGTTGCGGTAGGGGATGCGCTGGTCTTCCGGCAGGTC
>DASTEB010000366.1:0-3305 GCA_035710025.1 Chloroflexia bacterium | reverse complement strand
GGGCGTGGGCGTGCGGCCGGTCCGTTTCAATGTGCGAACGCCGGTCGGCGCGGGCATCTTACAGGGTGCTCTGGTGACTGCGCTTGACCCCGCTGGACCCGCAAGCCAGGCGGGTATCCGGGCCGGAGACGCGCTGCTGGCCGTCTCGGGCCACCCGGTGGGGGACACTAGCTCGCTCAAGAAGGCGCTGTCGCTTGGCTCCGCCAACGGCTCGACCGAGGTGACGCTGCTCCGCGACGGTGAGGAGCTAACGCTGGACGTCGCGCTGCATCCATTGGCATAGCACATTTCTGTTACGAAACGAGGCGCCCGGGGCAACATGGCCGCACGGACGCCTCGTTTTTGTGTTGGTCACTACCTCGCGCTATTGCGCAATGTTCTCAGTGTGTAACTGCCCACGGCCCGCCGGGTCGTGCTCAAGCTCGCGTTTGGTGAGCGCCATGCCCACGCGGCCGATTCGTGAGTTGACGTATGCCTTTGCCATCGCTTTCAGGTCGCCCGAACCGTTCTGCCGCATCTTATGCAGTCCGACCTCGTTGACCATCCAGCGCGTGGCGTAGGAGTAGAACTTTTTCGAGTGGCGGCCCGCGACAGTCAAGTCGCGGTCGGTGCGGTCCTCCCACGGCATGGTTTCGATTACGCGGCTCTCCACCTCAGCGAAGTACGGCGTGCCTTTGATGGGGTAGGCAACGGTGGTGAGGAACAGGTCGGGGTTGGACTTCTTGAGGTGGTCCACAGTGGCCTCGATGTCGGCGATCTCCTCGCCGTCGTAGCCGAGCATGATGAACATGCCGGTCTGGATGCCTTCCTTCTGCAGCATCCGGGTCTTCTCCTGCACGTCCTCGACCCTCGTCTTGCGCGCCATGCCGTCAAGGATTCGCTGGCTGCCGCTCTCGGCGCCGATCCACAGGCGATAGCAGCCCATACCCTTGAGCGCAGCGATCACTTCGGGGTCGAGCCGATCGGCCCGTGAGATACACTCGAACGGCTTCTTGATGCCGCGCTCGCCCAGGAGCGATGCATACTTGAGGAACCATGTGCGGTGAATTGTGAACACGTCGTCGGCGTACCACACCTGGTCGGGGTTGTACCGCTCGATGATATGCTCCATCTCGGCCACCACGTTCTCCGGCGAGCGGCGGCGATGTGTGTTGCCGAACACGGTGTGGCTGCACCACTTACAGGTGTACGGACAGCCCCGCGCTGTTATAAGCGACACCGAGCCAAGGCCGTGGTGCGTTCGCCAGGTATCGATGTACGCATCGAGATCGATGGACTCGCGGTCGGGGAAGGGCTGCGCGTCCAGGTCCTTCAGCTGAGGGCGCGAGATGTTGCGCACCGTGGCGCCCGACTCGTCGCGGAACACCACGCCGGGAATGTCGTGCAGGCGGTGCGGTCCCCGCTTCGCGAGCGCAGGGATTAGTTCTTCAAGCGTCAACTCGCCCTCGCCCACAACGACCGCGTCGGCCCCATGGTCAAGGAAGCGGTCGGCGTAGTGCGGCGGCTCAGGGCCGCCCAGGACCACGCTCGCGCCCACCTCCTTGCACCACGTGATCATGGGCAGGACGTTAAGCTTGGTCATCAGGTTGGTGTAGATGCCCACGACCGGCGGCCGGGTGGCGATGAGGTACGCCCGGAACGCCTCTTTGGTCGAGAAGGTCGTGTCGAACAGGCCTACGTCGAAGCCGCGCGCTTTCATGTGCGACGAAACGTACAGCAGCCCGAGCGGGGGGTAAGGCTTCATCACCTTCTGCTCGTGCGCGTCCTCGCTTATGAAGTAGCCGTGGGTAAGCAGGATGTCCATAGGTCTCCGGTGGCTCTAAGAAAGCTTGGGCGCCGGGTGCAGCGTCTCGACCAGCTTCTTTTCGATGGGGAACTGGTAGAAGTCGCGCTCCACGCGCCAGCGCGACACGGCGCGCAGCGGCTGCAAAAGCGGGTGGCGTCGCCCACCGAATGCGTACTTCTGGTAGAACTTAAAGCTCTCCACACGGCGGTACTTCTGGGGCGTGACCCACGGGCCCGCCGAGCCGACGTAGTCGAAATCGGCCCAGCCCTCAAGCGTGGTCGGAAAGGCATAGTTCTCGGCCCCGAGTCGCTCGGCGATCTCGTTGCCGGGGTACGGCTTGTAGAAGAAGATGGCGGCCTCGAACTGTGGGCTCATGCCGCGCAGACGCTTGGCGATGGACAGAGTGGCCTCGAAGCTCTCGTCCGGCTCGTCCGGGAAGCCAACGATGAAGTTCCATATCGCGCCGATGCGGTGCCGCACCAGCTTATCGGCGGTGACGAACACCTGCTCGATGGTGATGTCCTTCTTGATGCGCTTGAGCATCTCGTCCGTTCCCGCCTCCACGCCGACCATCACGCGCTTCAGCCCTGCGCGCTTGCCCAGTGCCAGCGTCTCCTCGGGCAGGCGGAAGCCCTGGTCGGCGCGCATGGTGCCGGTCCACGCCGCTTTCAGCCCGCGCTCGAGGAACGTGTTTGATATCTGCTCGACGCGTTCGCGGCGTGTGAAGAAGGTCTCGTCCTGGAAGGCGATCTCCTCGAAGCGGTAGCGCTGCCAGAGGTCGGACAATTCCGCTCCCATGCGCTCGGCCGTCAGCCCGTACCACGCCCTGCTGTACACGAATGGATCGGCGCAGAAAGCGCAACGGAACCGGCACCCAACCGAGGAGATATAATCGAGCTGGCGCTTGCCTTTGCGCTCAAAGTAGGTCTCCACGGGCACATGGCTGTAGTCGTGCGAGGGGAAGTCGTTCACGTCGCGCGTGGCCCTGGGCGCGTTGTGCACCACCTCGCCGCCCGAGCGCCACGACACGCCTTGCACGCCCGCCATGTCCGCGTGGCCGGCCAACCGCTCGACTAGCTCGCGGAACGTCTCCTCGCCCTGCCCGCTCACGACGTAGTCAATCGCCGGTTCGGCGAGCGTGTCGGCGGGGAAGAGCGAGGGGTGCCAGCCGCCCCACACGAGGGGGAGGTCAGGACGTGCCGCCTTTGCCGCCCGGCTGATGCGCAACGCGTCGCGGATCGGGCTGCCGGTGAGCACGCCCGTCCCGAGGCACAACGCGTCACGGGTCTCGCGGATGACAGTGCCGACGGGGTCAGGCTCCAGCCGCCCGTCGATGATGCGCACGTCGAAGCGCTCGCGGTCGAGAGCCGAGGCGATGGCCATCAGGCCGAGGGGCATCGTCCAGAAGACGGCGCCGGGGTTGTACAGGACGATCTTGTGGCGCATTGTCACCTGACTAATCGGTTTGCGGCGTCGGTCGGGCCGCGGCTTCGGGCGTCATGATCTGAGGCAGCGCGCC
>DASTEB010000365.1:0-6367 GCA_035710025.1 Chloroflexia bacterium | reverse complement strand
GTCTAGGCTGGGGGTGCCGTTGTGCCCATCGAAGAGGTCAACTCTGGCCATATCCGGCAGTGCCAGGATCTGGTTGCGTAGCGTTTGTGGGGGATATAAGGGGTCGCCATGCACGATCAAGACCGTATAACCACAGGCTGGTGGCGTGGGCACAGGGGTGGGTGGTACAGGTGTGCGGGTGGGGGTAGAGGTAGCGGTAGGTGGGCAGGTCACGTATTGGTACGTGAGCTTCAACCCATTGGTAAGCGAGGCTGCGGCGTTGCACGCGTATTGGGTAAAGCCGTCAAGCCCGAAATAGCGCTGTACCCCTTCGGTAGAGCTAAGCCCAATTTCAGGAACCGTCCCGTACACCACATCGAAGTCGCTGCGCCCCTCGTGCAGCAGCACTTCGAAGTTGACCGGGGGTGCACCCAAGTACTGGTAAATGGTGCGCCACTCGATGACGAAGGTGCGGTTAGGTGCGCTGCCGCTCACGGTGGTGAAGATTCCGCACACCCCGCCCGGATAGCCCGCACAATTGGCGTGAGGGACGGTGTTCAGGTTGTCCCAATGTGCGAAGATTGTGGGGCCGAAGCTAGCGGCGGGAAGACAGACGTTCTGCCAATCGATATTGGTGGTGGTGAATTGGATGTTGCCATTAGTGGAGACATTGGCGCTGTTATAAGTCACGCCGTAGAGCTGGAAGGGGAAGGGGAGGGCGATAGTAGTGATGCAGTCCTGGCAGGAGTTGCCGATATCATCGGTGCCCGGGATCATAGTGGCGGTGGAGGTTGCGATGGCGTAGCGGCTGCCGGTGATACACGGATCAGGGGTGTTGGTAGGCGTAGGTGTATTGGTGCGGGTAGCAGTAGGCAAGGGCGTAGGTGGCGTACCTGTGACCGTCGCCGTCGCCGTGGGTTGGGCCGCGCGAAACTCACCGAAAATCGCCAGACCTCCGAGCCCGGTGAACGGGTCGGATTGGAAAGACGTTAGGAGGTTGCCCGTGGCGATGTCTATCCGATAGATCGAATTGGGGCCTCCTACCCAGAAGGAAGTGCCGTCGGGGTCAAGGTTCAGGCTGAACAGTTCGCCCGTTTCGCCAAAGCTATCCCTCGGATATTCCTGGAGGATTGTGCCTGTAGAACTGAGCCTGTAGGCGCGGGTCGAGCAGGCGACCATCACCTCGCCGTTCGGACGTATGCTCAAGGCATAGCATGGAAGCTGCAAGCCGGTGGCGAAGTCCGGTAGCTGAGTGTTTGTGCAGATGTTGAAGCGCTTCACCAGGCTACCTTCCGACGTATAGAACATAGTGCACTGGTCGGCGGCCAGGTCAATCCAGTCTACGCCTCGGCGTTCCACAGCCGGGCTATAGCCGGCTAGTTGGTTACCGTAAGGATCGAATTTGAGTAGCTGGCGGTTGCCGTCCGCCACGCCGACGTACATATTGCCCGTGCTGTCGAACACGCAGCTTTCGGGGCGGAGGTGGATATTCGCGACCCAGGGGTGTACGAGCAGCCCTCCCTGGGTGTTGAACATGCTAATGCTGCTATCGGTGAAGTTGACCGCGAAGAGGTTGCCCGATCCGTCAAAGCACATGCCCCCACCAAAGTGGCTATTGCTGGAGGTGTTGAGCGTCTCCAGGAGAGTTCCGGAGGAGTCGAAGTGTTTGATGAGCCCGTATCCCACGGCTGCGAAGACATCACCTCTGCTGTAGGGGACGTGGTTAGCCATCGCCGCAGGGGCAGGTCGCACGACCAGGGCCATAAAGGCTAGCGCCGCCAGGGCCGATGCCGCGACGAGCGCGCGCGCAGTATTCGCATATCGAAGCCTATCCATGGTATTCGCCTCCCTTAGCTCCGTTCAAGACGGGCTGCCCCGAGCCTGCCGGATGCAGCCTAAGTGCTAATGCGCTCGCTGATTGCGCTGGTCGCGGCCGGTGAATGGTGCCATTCTGGGGTAGACTGCGCTATAATGGCCCCCACCGGCACCCCTACAGAATCCCCCCAAAATACCGGCAGGGGCAGCACATTTAGCGGAGAGTAGCTGGAGCCATGACCGGTTGGCCGCCCTTCGGTGCCTGGCTGAAGGCGAGCCGCAAAGCCCTCGACTTGCGGCAGGAAGACCTTGCCTTCCGGGTTGGCTGCTCGTTCAAGACGATCGAAAAGATCGAGTCGGGCGAGCGCCGGCCCTCTCGCCAGGTGGCCGAGCTACTGGCCGCGGAGCTTGGCGTGCCGGCCGACGAGCGCGAGGCGTTCGTGCGGTATGCGCGCCTTGCCGGACAGTACGGCAGGACGACCGCCGAGCCTGCCCCGCCGCCCGATACATCCCCGTGGCGCGCCCTCCTCTATGGGTTTACCAACCTGCCTGCGCTGCCGGTGGCACTGATCGGGCGCGAGAAAGACCTGGAGGCGGTGTGCGCGCTGGTGCGGCGCGAGGGAGTGCGTCTGGTCACGCTGGTGGGAGCGCCGGGCATCGGCAAGACGAGCCTGGCGGTCGATGCGGCGGGCGCGCTGCTGGGCAGTTTCGAGGACGGGGTGTTTTTCGTGGGGCTGGCGCCCATTACCGACCCCGGGCTGGTGCCAGGGGCCGTGGCCGCCGCGCTCGACGTGAAGCAGTCGGGCAACCGCCCGGTAGAGGATGCCCTGGTAGACCACCTGCGCGAGAAGCGGCTGCTGCTCGTGCTGGACAACTTCGAGCAGGTGGCGGGCGCTGCGCCGCTCGTGGCCGATCTGCTGGCGGGGTGCCGCTGGCTGAAAGTGCTGGCCACCAGCCGCCAGCCGCTGCACCTGCGAGGCGAGAGGCAGTACGCCGTCCCGCCGCTCGACACGCCCGACCCTTCGGTCCGGCAGGACGTGGCGGCGCTTGCCCGGTTCCCGGCGGTCGCCCTGTTCGTGGAGCGGGCCTCGGCCGTGCGCTCCGACTTCACCATCACCGAGGAGAACGCCGACGCGGTCGCCAGGATCTGCGCGCGCCTGGCGGGGCTGCCCCTTGCCATCGAGCTTGCGGCCGCGCGGGTCAAGCTCTTCTCACCCCGGACGATAGCCTCGCACCTGGAGAGCAGGCTGCAGTTGCCTTTGCTCGTGGGAGGCTCACGCGACCTGCCCGCCCGCCAGCAGACCCTGCGCTCGGCCATCGAGTGGAGCTACGACCTGCTGGACCGGGGCGAGCAGACGCTGTTCCGGCGCATGGGCGTGTTCGTCGGGGGTTGCACCGCCGCCGCGGTAGAAGCCGTGTGCAACGCCGCGGGCGATCTGCCGCCCGGGGCGATCGAGTCGCTGGTGGACAAGAGTCTGGTTGAGCAAGAGGAGGCCGGGCTCGGCGAGGAACGCTTCTCCATGCTCGAGATGATCCGCGAGTACGCGGCGGAGCGTCTCGAGGAGAGCGAAGAGGCAGGTGAGATACGCCGCGTGCATGCCGGCTACTACCTTGCGCTGGCCGAAGCGGGAGATAAAGGCTTGCGCGGGCCTGACCAGACCGCATGGCTGGCCCGCCTCGACCGCGAGCAAGACAACATGCGCGCGGTGTTCGCGTGGGCCGAGAAGAACGGCGAGGTCGACCACGGTTTGCGGTTGGTGGGGGCGCTGGCGTGGTACTGGGAGTTGCGCGGCTACTTCTCGGAGGCGCAGGAGCGCATCTTGTCCATGCTCGCCCAACCGGGGGCAGAGAAGCGCACGCAGGGTAGGGCCAGGGCGCTGAACGCGGCCGGGAGGCTGGCCCAGCTTGAGATAGGGGTAGCAGAGCCGCTGCTGAGGGAGAGCCTGGCGATAGCCCGCGAGGTGGGCGACAAATGGGGGATGGTGAGCGCGCTGCACAACCTGGGGAACGTGGCGACCAATGGAGGCGACTTCGCAAGCGCGCGCCGGTACCACGAAGAGAGCCTGGCGATTGCCCGGGAGATGGATCACAGGTGGGGTATCGCGTGGGGCTTGATGGGCGTGGGGCACGTCGCCCTCAGCGAGCACAACTACGCGGCTGCGCGCTCGCACTTCGAGGAGAGCCTGGCCGCCCGCAAGCAGATCGGCGACAGGTGGGGGATCGCGCGCTCGCTCAACGAGTTAGGCGACGTGACCTACCTTCAGAGTGACTACGCAACCGCACGGGCGCGCTACGAGGAAAGCCTCGCGATACACCGCGAGTTGGGACACAAGGGATTCATGGAGGTCGTGCTGCTCAACCTGGCCCGGGTGGCCCACGCCGAGGGCGACTTGCAGCGGGCGAGAAGGCTGTACGCCGAGAGCCTGGATCTGTTCCGCGAGCAGGGCAAGAGGGTGGGGATCGGCCTGTGCCTGGCGGGGTTGGCATCGTCAGCCTACGCGCAAGGCGACCTTGAGCGGGCAGCCCGGATCTTCGGCGCGGCCGAGGCGCTGCTCGAAGCGGCGGGCTATCAAATGGACCCCGTAGACAGCGCAGCCTTCGACAGGCCCATGGCCGAGGCGCGCTCCCGGCAAGACCTTGCGCCCCTGTGGGCCGAGGGGCGAGCCATGTCCATTGAAGAGGTCGTTCGCTACGCGCTCGAAGGCGCGGCGGACCCACAACAGACTCCCCGCGAATAAAACGGTTGTCTCGCCAGCCCCCGTGCTCCGCACTTTTCTTGCGGGGTGTGATCGCGCGCCCCTTGCCGTAACCGCGTTCCGGTCGTAGACCGGTTACACCCAAAGGACTAGTAAATTGGTCGTCCGAGTGGCTGCTTACAGGGAACTTTCCGGGTGGCATAATCGTCTCAGGTGATAGAGAGAACGCAAACCCTCTCGAGCACCCAATAACAAAGAGACCACGCGGCACATAGTAAAAACTAAGCGACACCTCGCTATAGAGGTGTGGAGGAAGATGATGAACTATCGTGACAACAACAGGCTGTGGGCCTTCGCAGGCGTCGCCCTTTCTACCCTTGTGGTACTTGGCGCTCTGCTGGTAGTATGGCTTATGCCTCGCGACCCCTCGCCTGCCGCTGCGCAGGACAGCCAGAACGCCGCCAGGCCCTCGACCATCACGGTCGTCGGTACCGGCAGCATTTCCGTCAAACCCGACATCCTGAAGATGACCATCGGCGTGTCGGCCCAGAAGGATACCGTGCTTGATGCCCAGGCTGAGGTCGATGCGGCCCTCACCGCGATCTACGCGAAGCTGAAGGAAGCCGGTATCGCCGAGGCCGACTACAAGACCGCCCAGTACACCGTCGAGCCGGTGATGAACTACAACGACCCGAAGAACAGCCAGGGCACGCTCACCGGTTTCCGCGTAGTGCACATGGTCGAGGTCACGTTCCGTGACGTCGCCGCCGCCCCGACAATCGTGGACGGGCTGGTCAAGGCCGGCGCGAACACCATCTACGGCACGTACTTTGCATTCGACAATCCCGAGTCGGTCGGCGAGCGCGCTCACGAAGAGGCCGTGAAGGACGCGCAGAAGCGCGCCGAGAGGCTGGCTGCCCTGTCGAACATGACGCTCGGCAAGATCGTCAGCGTGAGCGAGCAGAGCAACGGCGCCTTCCCGGTGTACCTGAAGGAGCAGGGTCTTGGCGGCGGTGGCGGCGGCTTCGCCCCCGGCACCCAGTCGATCACGACCGGCGTCGTGGTGACCTACGAGGCCACCCCGATCAAGTAACCTCTTAGCAACGGTGCGAGGCCTAACCCGCCTCGCGCTTCCAACGACGCGGAGACGCAGAGAGCACACGCTCCTGTACGTCTCCGCGTTCTGCGTTTGTGGCACGCGATCCGCTTAGCATGGTAAGATGGATACGCCCCGACCGGCGCAGCCCGGAACAGCCCACACAGGCCCCGCAGGCCTCCTTCCCTTCCCTCGAAAGAACTGCCCCAAGTATGACCCTCACCCATAACGCTCGAACGCGCCTGCTGCCGGGCGCACTGCTCCTTGCAGCCCTCGCGCTGCTGTTTTCGGCGTGCGACTCGGCTACGGCCCCGTTCGGGCAACCCAGGACGCCCACGGCGCAGCCCACCGCGCAGGCCACCGCGCAGCCGACCGGAACGCCGGTATCGGCTGTTGGCGAGCCCACGCCGGTCATCCCCGGCATGCCCGCCTGCCCCACGCCTGTGGAGGCGTCCGGCACACCGGTGCCGACTTCGGCGCCAACCACCGCGCCCGTCATGTTCGCGAGCGGGTGCCCGAGCGATACGGGCGCGCCCCTCGACGGACTGGGCGACCCCTACTACCCGAGCCTGGGCAACTCAGGCTACGACTCGCTGCACTACACCCTCGACCTCACGGCCGACATGGACGCCAACACAATCTCGGGCACCATGACCCTGCAGGCGCGGGCCACCCGCGACCTCACCGCGTTCAACCTCGACTTCGACGGCTTCGACATCTCCTCGCTGCTGGTGGACGGCGCCCCCGCGCAGTACGACCGCAACGACGCGGAGCTTAGCAT
>DASTEB010000364.1:0-5334 GCA_035710025.1 Chloroflexia bacterium | reverse complement strand
GTTGCCGAGGCGCTAACCAACGTAGCCAAGCACAGCGACGCCACCCACGCCCGGGTCAATGTCGCATGCCGCGACGACCGCCTCGTGCTTGAGGTGGCGGACGACGGCTCAGGCGGCGCCGACCCCTCCGCCGGTACCGGCCTCGTCGGGCTTGCCGACAGGCTGGCCGGACTGGACGGGCGTCTATACGTGGACAGCCCGCCCGGCGGGCCGACACTCGTGAGGGCAGAGCTGCCGTGCCGGTAGATCTTCGCGTCGTGATCGCCGAGGACTCGGTCCTCCTGCGCGAGGGAATCGCCCGCCTGCTGGCCGACGCGGGCTGCGAGATCGTGGCTCGCGTGGGCGACGGCCCCTCCCTCGTTGAAGCCATCGTTGAACACCGCCCCGACATCTCCATCGTGGACGTGCGAATGCCCCCAAGCCACCGCGACGAGGGGCTGCGCGCCGCCCTCGAAGCCCGCGAGATCGTGCCCGACACGCCTATCCTGGTCCTGTCGCAGTACGTCGAGGAGCGCTACGCCGGAGAGCTTCTCCAGTCGGGCAGCGCCGGCACCGGCTACCTGCTCAAAGAGCGCGTGGCCGACGTGGGCGACTTCGTAAGCGCCGTGCGCCGCGTAGCCGCGGGAGAAACCGTGCTCGACCCCGAGGTGGTGGCCCAGCTAATGGCTCGCCGCCGCCACGACGACCTGTTCGACACCCTCACGGCACGCGAGCGCGAGGTGCTCGCCCTCATGGCCGAGGGGCGCTCCAACAAGGCCATCGCCGACATACTCGTGATAGGCGAGGGTGCCGTCGAGAAGCATATCAGCAGCATATTCGGCAAGCTTGGCCTTGCCCCTACCGAGGCCGACCACCGCCGCGTGCTCGCCGTGCTCACCTTCCTGCGAAGCTAGCCCGCCACGCGCCTACCCTGGCCTTTAGGCCGGGCCGCATACGACATAATCCTGAAGTACGTACTACGTCTTATGACCCTAGGCCCGCCTCTTGCCGGGTGCTATACTCGCATCAATAGGACCAATGCGGTCGGGCGCGCGGCGCTTGCACACCAACGGCCCAGCATGGTCCCGCCACAGGAGGGCTTCAATGCAAACTCGGCAAGTTTCCAACGGCGCCACGGTCGCCGGGATCATCCTGATCGTGTTGGGCGTGGTCTTCTTCGTCGCCACCCAGGGCGTGTTCAACCTCGATTGGAGCAACATCTGGCCCATCTTCCCAATGCTGGTGGGCGCGGGCATCATCGCCATGGCCTTTACGGCCGACAACCCCGGCGCTCGTGCCGGCGCGGTCATCGGCGGCACGATACCCCTGCTCGTGGGCGCGTTCTTCTTCGCCGTCACCATGGGCGCGTTCCAGTGGGGCGACATGGGCACGCTCTGGCCCGTCTTCCCCATCATCGTTGGCCTGGCATTTGTCGCCGGTTACTTCGCGGGCAACCGCGAGCAGCTCGGCCTGCTCTGGCCTGCGGCCATCATCGGGGGCATCGGGGTGATCTTCCTGATCATCACCGCCACCTCGGTCGGCTACGGCATCATCGCCCAGCTTTGGCCCCTGGTTCTGATCGCCGCAGGCGTACTGATGCTCATCCCCCGCATCTGGCGCACATCCCGAGACTAGGCAATCCGCCCGCGGCACACGCGGCGTATAACCTGGGCGAGGCTCGCACGGGAGCCTCGCCCTTTCGTTGCGCCGTGCGCCGCCCTTTCCACAGAGCTCGCCCTAAAGAGATCAGGATGGTATACTTTGCTTTATGAGCCAATTTCTAGGTGAACTGGTAGCGTGGGCTACGGAGGTTATCTACGCTATCGGTTATGTCGGCGTGGCCTTGCTTATCGCCCTTGAGCAGGTCTTCCCGCCGATCCCCTCCGAGGTCCTTCTTCCCCTGGCGGGAAGTCTTAGCGCCACGGGGAGCTTCAACCTCGCGTTCGTAATCGCCGCCGCCACAATCGGCTCGTGCCTCGGCGCGGCCATCCTTTACGGCATCGGACGCTTCGGCGGCGAGCATCGTATCGGCCCCTTCCTCGACCGCTACGGCAAGTGGATGCTGCTGTCGCGTGCCGACCTGCACAGCTCGCGCAGCTGGTTCGCCCGCCACGGCACCTGGGCCGTGCTCGTCGCCCGCCTGATCCCGGGGATGCGCTCGATCGTGTCGGTGCCCGCGGGCCTCGCCCACATGCCATTCGTCCGCTTCCTCGTATTGACCGCCATCGGCAGCGCCATCTGGAACACCGCGCTTGTCGGCGCGGGCTACTTCCTTGGCCAGAACTGGGATCAGGTAAAGGACTGGCTAGCACCCCTCAGCCCGGTCATCTACCTCACGATGATCCTGGTCGTCACCCTGTTCGTTGGCCGCCGCCTCTGGTCCCTCTACGGCCCCCAGGCCCGCCGCGTCGAAGTCGAAATCGACGAAGAGTGACGTGATGCGTGATGCGTGATGCGTGAGCACTGGTATGCCGGGTACTGCAAGGCAAGCCTGCGTGCTCAGGTGGGTCACGCATCGGCCCCCGGTTGCGCCCCGCGCCACCTATATGCTATCCTGTGCTGACCATCCCTTATCACCCAACGGAGGGAAAACCCGATGCTCAGCGAGCTGACCCGCGCAATCTACGATAGTGCCGCCCTGGACTGGCAGACGTCCGAGAAGGTGGTCTACACCATGCTCACCTACATGGAGCGCAAGCTTCCGCCAGAGGACTACGCCCGCGTGAAGCGGTACCTCCTGGGCGACGTCGCATACACGCTGCCCGATCGTGGGGCCTACCCCGGCTACGCCGCCGAGATCCCCAGCCAGGTCCCGCGCGAGCGCGAATAGGCACACGCCGCGGGGCGCTCGTTCGAGCGCCCCCTCACTTTTCGGGGGCCGTACATGAATGAGACCGGCGTGTTCCGCCTGGCCCGCGTGTCAGGCATCGACGTCAAAATCCACTGGAGCCTCCTCATCATCGTGGGGCTGTTCGTCTTCATGTTCGCCACCACTACTTTCCCCGCCCGCGTGCCCGGCGAGACCCCCATCTTCTACTGGACCCTCGGCATCATCGGCTCCATCATCTTCTTTCTCTCGGTCCTAATCCACGAGTTCAGCCATTCGCTTGTCGCCCAGCGCCTGGGCTACAAGGTAAGCGACATCGTCCTGTTCATCTTCGGCGGTGCGTCCAACATCGAATCCGAGCCGAGGCGCGCCCGCGACGAGTTCGCCATAGCCTTTGTCGGCCCGGCCAGCAGCGTCGTGCTCGGTGGGCTCTTCTGGCTGCTCGCCCTCGCCGTGTCCGGCGTCAGCGGCCGGCTCGCCCTGGGCGCTCGCGCCATGTTCGAGTACATGGCTCTCATCAACGTCGTGCTGGCCGTGTTCAACATGATCCCCGGCTTTCCTCTGGACGGCGGGCGCGTGCTTCGTTCCATCATCTGGGCATTGACCAAAGACTTCCGCGCTGCTACCAGATGGGCGGGCAGGGTGGGCACGTTCGTGGCCTACGCTTTTATCTTCCTGGGTCTCGTCCAGGCGTTCTGGCTCGGCGATCTTAGCGGGCTGTGGCTCGCCTTCATCGGGTGGTTCCTGCTCAACGCCGCGCGGCAGAGCGTGACCGGCGTGGCCGTGCGCGAGGCGGTTCGCGGCGTAACCGTGGGCCAGCTAATGCGCCCCTCGCCGCCCCCGATCTACGCCACCGGCACCCTGGCCCACCTGCTGAGCAACTACATCCTCCCTTACAACCTGCGCGCCGTGCCAGTGGTCGACCCCGAGGGACGCCTTATGGGCATAGTGACGCTGAGCGACATCAAAGACGTCCCTCAGGAAGAATGGGGTACCGTCACCGTGGGCGACAAAATGACCGGGCCCGAGGACCTGCGCGTGGTCAACGTCGGCGACCCCCTGGCCCGCGCGGTCGAGCGGCTAGGCGAGGGCGATTTCGACCAGCTTCCCGTGGTCGACCCCTACGGCCGCCTCGCCGGTATGCTGACCCGCGCCGACCTGGTGCGCTTCCTCAATTCGGTCGACCGCGCACAGCCCGGCCCGAGGCCCGCGGGCGAAGCGCCCACCGCCTGACCCACCCTCGCTACAACCCCTTCGTCACCCAGACCTCGCCCTCCGGCGGGGTCTTGCCTTTGGGTGTGGCGGGCGGCGCGCCCATCACGCGCACCGTGGAGAGCGTGCCGTCGGCCAGCATCTCCTCGACGTACCGCTGCGTGACCGCAGGCTCCCAGCCGAACATCTTCGCGAACGCGGCAGGCGGCGCGGCCACCGCGCTGTCCAGGTACCGCCCCACGAGGTGCCGCGTGGCCGTGCGCGAGGTGTACGCCCGCGACTTCTCCGCGAGGTCGGGCGCCCAGCGCAGAAGCACGTCGTATACGTAGCAGTACTTCCACCTGTTCGCGTCGGAGATTCCCGCCTTCACGATCTTGAAGTCCTGCTGCAACTCGACAATCGCCCGCTCGAAGCGCCGGGCGTTGTCCCCGCCGCCCGCCATCCCCGTAACCTTGCGCAATTCGCTCGTGGGCAGCGGCCCGCGCTCCAGCAGCGCCTCGTACACCTCTTTGCCCTCGCGGCTCAGCAGCCCGTCCTGGTAAGCCTCGAGGTAGTCGTCAATCTCCCCGAAGTTGCTCGACATGGCGTACACCGCGGGCAGGTCGCGCATCGACACGAACGCGGGCTTGCCCCTCACCAGCTTGCCGTACCACGCCCTGCGCTTCGAGGGGATGCGGTCTTTCCAATCCCACGTCTTGTGCAGCGCCCAGTCGTGGTGCCGCTTGGGGATGTCCCGCAAGCGCCCGTTGATCGCCGACCACAGGTCGGGCAGCGCGATCCCGTCGCCCGGGAACAGAAGCGCCACCCCTACCTCGTCGATGAAGCGCACCGCCTCGTGCTGCGTGGTCACCTTCAGGTCGGCCGTCTGCCGCCAGCGCGCTCGCCTCAGGTTGGCGATGTCGGCATAGGCCGCCGTACGCTCGCCATACATTACTTCGATCTCTTCTGCTGCCACCTATCTGCTCTTCCCTTCCAGGCCGCCTTCCACCGCGGCCAACTCCTCCGTTGCGCGCCGCCGCGCGGTCCTCCGCCCGAAATACGGCCCGATCTCGGCCGCCAGCATCCCCACCACGATCAGCCCCGCGCCCGCGATGCCCGCCTGGCCGAGCCTGTCGCCGTGCAGCCAGTAGCCGAAAATCGCCGCGAACACCGGCTCCAGCGTGTAAATCAGCGAGGCGTGTACCACGGTGGTGAAGCTCTGCACGGCTACCTGTATCGCGATGGCCAGCGCCGTCGCTACTATGCCCAGGAACGCCGCGCCGAGCCACACTTCGTCCGACAGCCCCGCCACCGGCGTCTCGAAAAGGATCGCGCCC
>DASTEB010000363.1:0-3535 GCA_035710025.1 Chloroflexia bacterium | reverse complement strand
CAGGCCGGTGTGCTGGGATAGGGCTACCGCCAGCGGTATGCCCGCCTCGGCGATGCCCACCACTACGTCGGGCTGCACGCCCGCTTCGCGCATCTTCTCGGCCATCAGCCGGGCCACGCGCCGGAGCAGTTGCGGGTAGGCCGACAGGATTCGCAGGTTGTTGTAGTAAGGCGACACCAGGCCCGACTTCAGCGTTACCGGCTCGAACTTGATCGCGCCGATCTTGAATAGCTCGGTGACCACTTCTTCCATGTCAGTGGGTCGCCGGGCTTCCTCGATGCGGCGGGTGCGAGCTGCCTCCAGGCGGTCGCGCCACTCGCGGGCGGCCGTGCCGGGGTCGGGCGCCTCCATGATGGCCCGCGACACGTTGATTAGCAGACCCGCGCCGTTAGCGTCGAGACCTGCATCGACCGCGGCCTCGAGGTCGCCGCCTTGCGCGCCCACGCCGGGGCAGAGGATGGGCAGGTGGGGCGCGGCCCGGCGCACCTCGGCGAGCACCGCGGGGTCGGTGGCGGGCGCGACGAGGCCGATGCTGCCCGTGTCGTTCCACTCCGTGGAGATGCGGTGCGCGATCACGCGGTACAGCGGCTCGCCCGTGGCGGTCTCGATGTCTTGCAGCTCGCCCGCGCCGGGGTTGGACGTGCGCACCACCATGAAGCAGCCCCGGCCACGGCGCGTGGTCAGCGGGGCGAGCGCTTGCCTGCCGGGGGCGGGCATCGCGGTGACGGCGTCCGCGCCGAACATATCGAACGCCTCATAGGCGCACCGCTCGAGCACGTGGCCCACGTCGGCGTACTTGGCGTCGAGGATCACCGGGATGAGGGGGTAATGCTGCCGGATGTACCGGCACGTCTGCCGCAGGGCCGTGATGCCCGCCTCGCCCTCTGCAGAGTAGCACTTGTACTGCGGCTTGAACGCGGCGGCGAAGGGCGCGGCCCCGTCGATGATGGCGCGGTTGTATTCGAAGATGTCGCGCGCCACGTCGCCCGTCCTGTACCGCTCGGGCAGCTTCTCGTACACCGGGTCCAATCCCACGCACAGGATGCTTTGCTGGCTGACGATAGATTCGTGCAGCCGTTCGGCCCACGTAACCCCGCTGTCTCGTGCGTCGATCTGCTCTTCCTGTGCCGTGCTCATTGTGTCACTCCTCTCCCTCTTGTGCGCCACCAATTTCTATTCCTCGAACTCGATGATCCACTCCGACAGCCTGTCCGTCGTGAGCAGCTTCTGCTCGTCGGGCACCGACGGGTCGCTGTTGATCGCCTCGGCCATCTCCGGCGTGAGTAACACGCCCGTGGAGCTAAGGCCGACGTCGCCCTCGATGGCGTATACGTGGTCGGTTGAGCCTGCCTCGCCCAGCAGCGTCTCGAGCATGCGGAAGGCGCGCACCGTGGCCGCGGTCCAGGTGGGGTTCTGCTCGTGGTCGCGCTCGTCGAGTATGCGGAACGACCGCCCGTTCAACGTTACCGTGTAGCCTACCGCGCCTGGCTGCCACTCGCCCTGTGCGCACTCCAGGGGCGGCACGCCTCGCTCTGACAGGATGGGCTGCACGCGCCTGACGAAGTCGCACACGCCCCACTCGGCCAGGGCCTCGCCGTCGCCGTAGAAGGCACGGCGCACGCCCTCGTTGTACCAGTACCCGGTGTCTGCGCCCTCCGACCTTGCCCATGCCTCGTCGTCCGCGCCCGAGCCGTCGAACAGGCCCATGGGCGCCAGCCTGTCGTATAGTGTCCGTATTGCCTCAGGCTCCATCTTGTCGTGGGTGAAGCTGGCGGCCATCTGCGGCCCGGTGGTAGCCGTGCTGGACGGAGTTGCGCCGTCCGACGAGACCGCCACGCCCTCCACGCAGCCCGCCAGCGCAACCGCGAGCACAGGGGCCGTGGCGATCCACGTGACCCTGCGCAGCAGCCTCATTGTGCCCGTGCGTAGTCCGCCCACGAGCATATCTCCCAGGGGTGCAAGTACCGGCGTCGAAGGGACTCAATATCGTGACGCGTCCCCTTCGCCCACTATGGTACAACATCGCGTCAAACGTCATGCGTCATGCGTCAGGGAGCCTCTCATGCTTACTCCGCACTACCCAACTTGGTTGCCTCCCTGACGTTTGACGCATTACGCATGACGCATTACTCTCGCGATTTCCATCGCCAGTGCGTGGTTCCACATCGGCCCGGTCGCGCCCTGCACGGCATCGGCGCCTGCTTCGCGGTAGGCGAAGTAGTCTTCGGGCGACATCATGCCGCCCACGCCGATGATGGCGTACTCAAGCCCCTGCTCGCGCCGGATCACGTTGAGGCGGCTCACAACGTCGAGGCCGGTGGCGCGCAGGGCCGCACCGCACACGCCCGCCATGGACCGCCCCGTGCCGGGGAGCGCCTGCTCGCCCGCGGCTGTTGATACGGGCACCGGCACCGCGTTGACCGCGCCGTAGCCCTGCACATAGGGCGAAGTGGCCGCGACCAGCGAGCGCAGCATCGCCTCGCCCCGCTCGTCCGGTGCGAAGTCGCCTATCTTGGCGAACAGGGGCCGCGCCCCGATGGCCTCCTTCACCGCCCGGCAGACTCGCTGCGAGCTCTCGGGGTCGTGGCACATGAGGCCGTGGCCGCCCAGGTTGGGGCACGAGAGATTCACCTCGACGGCGTGCGCGCCCGTCTCGGCGCACATCGCGGCGGCGCGCACGTGGTCCTGCACGAACGCCTCGGGGTCGTTGTCCGGCGTGGGCGTGCCGGTCACGCTGGCGATCATCGCCTGGCCCGGCCCGGCCGACCGGGCGGCGGCTTCCATGTCGGCCTGCCACACGCCGGGAGGCTGCGCGGGCATGCCGAACGAGTTGGTGATGCTCAGGTGGGCGAGGTCGAGCGGCTCGCCCTGGTGGAAGGGCCGGGCCGTGAACGTGCTGCGCCCAAGCTCGCCCGCGGGCACAGGCTCGGGAGCATCGACCAGCAGCACGTTGGGCGCGGGGTGCGCGGGCCAGCGGGTGGTGCGTACGGTCTTGTAGTGCGCAAGGTCGTAGCCCCAGCGGAATGCCGCTGCCACGTATTTCGCGTTGAGCAGCGGGCCGGATGGTATGCCCACCGGCCGCCGCAGGCGCAGCCCTGCGACTTCCACCCACCGGCTCTCGGGCAGCCTGAGCGCCTCTACTACGCCGGTGGGCGGCTGCTCGGCGAACGGGCCGAAGGGGCCGAGGTCGTAGTTGTCCTGGTACGACAGCGAGGGGTCATAGAACGGCCGGGTTGCCCCGGCCCTGGTGCCGCCCGTAGATTGTTGCCCGATCATCAACCTCTCCCTACAGCGCCTGCCTGATCGACTCCAGCCGGCAGGCGTAGCGCACGAGCCGCTCGAAGCCCATGCCGAACCCGGCCTGCTGCGTGCCCGCCTCGCGGTGCATGTCCAGGTACCAATCGTAGTCGCCCGCGCTCAGGCCGAGGT
This sequence comes from Chloroflexia bacterium, assembly GCA_035710025.1. Taxonomy (GTDB): domain Bacteria; phylum Chloroflexota; class Chloroflexia; order QHBQ01; family JADMIH01; genus JADMIH01. The sequence goes on along the minus strand of DASTEB010000363.1, from coordinate 106 downwards.
CTTCGATCGGGCGCACCGAGCGCGACTGGCGCATGCGCGTCTCGAGCAGCGCGGCGTCCGGCTCGGTCTCCGACGCGCCCATGATCTCGCCCACGCCCGGCATCAG
>DASTEB010000362.1:0-15088 GCA_035710025.1 Chloroflexia bacterium | reverse complement strand
GCTTTCGCGCTGCGCTTCGGAGGCGTGACTTACGCGCAGTTTCTTACGAGCGACCTCGTTTTGCACGTACACAACGTGCAGAGCGTGCTGCAGGGGGTCTGGGTGTTCACCGAGCCTGTGCCGGATGGAACGCTCGTGCCATACCCGCCCGCATACTACATGATAGTCGGCATGCTGTCGTGGTTGTTTGGGCAGTCGGAGGAGATACTGGGGCTGCTGCTGAAGTGGACCGCGTCGGTTCTAGATGCTTCGGCCTGTCTGGCGCTGGCGTGGGCCGGGGCGCGAGTGTGGTCGGCGCGTGCGGGGGCGTGGGCGGCCGCGGCGTATGCCGCATCTCCTGCTGCCTTCGACCTCTTCTCGGCGGGAAACTACACGAACATCTTCGCGCAGAGCGTACTCAACCTGACGCTGCTGCTGGGGGTCGCGTACCTCGGCTCCCGGGCGCGGTGGTCGTGGGCGGCGCCCGGCTGGCTCGCGCTCGGCTTCGGGTTGACGATGCTGGGGCACTACGGTATGATGCTGGGTGCGCTCGTGATACTGGCGTTTTTTCTTGTGTGGGCGGTGGTCAACAGCCTGCAGAGACACGCTCAGCCACGTGCCTGGGTGGTGCTCGGCGCCGCGGGGCTTGCGCTCGGTGCGAGTGTCGCGCTGTACTTCTGGCGGCTGGCCGACCTGATCCTGAACCAGTGGGGAGGGGTGCTGTCGAGGCTCACTGTAGGGCAGACAGCGGCCCAGCAATCGCGCCCGGGTGCCGGCGACTTGCTCGGGCGGCTGCTGCGCCAGTCAGGTGACCTCGTGGGATGGATCTCGGTCATATCGGGAGTTGGCGGGCTGGCGATGTGGGGTCGGACGGCAGGTGGAGCGCGTGCCCTAATCGGTTCGGCGCTTGCGGCCTCGCTCGTGTTCGCGGCGCTCGACCAGTTGGTTGGCGACGCCGTGCGCTGGTATTACATGGCGGCGGTACCGCTCGCGTTGCCCGCGGGCATCTACCTTGCGCGGCTCGCACTGGTGCGCAAGACCGGAATAGCGCTGGCCTTGCTGGTGGCCGCGGTGATGGGCTGGCAGGCACTTACATTCTGGATCAGCCTGATTTTCACTCGATACCATTGACGGATTTTTGGGGGCACAGTGCGCCCATCGCGGCGCGGCCCTGCGGCGGCAAAGCATGAGACTCGACCTGTACGAAGACCTCTACGTCAAAGAGCACACCCACTGGTGGCACATCGGCAAGCGCGCCATAGTGTACGGGCTGCTGCACAAGTATCTGCCGCAGGGCAACCGCAACTCGCGCCGCGCACTTGACCTGGGTTGCGGCGCGGGCCTGAACCTTGAGCGGCTAAGCCAGTACGCGCAGACCACGGGGACCGATTACTACGAAGAAGCGCTCCATTTCTGCCGCCGAAGGGGCTTCACCCGGCTATGCAAGGCCGACGCTGCCAATCTGCCCTTCGCCTCCGATTCGTTCGATATCGTGACGGCGCTCGACGTTATCGAGCACCTGGACGACGACCGCGTCGCGCTGGAGGAGCTGTTGCGGGTCATGCGCCCGGGGGGCGTGTTGATCGTGAGCGTGCCGGCCTACCGTTTCCTGTGGACGTATTGGGACGACATCCTGGGCCATCGAAGGCGGTATACTACCGCAATGATGCGCGAGGCCGCGACGTCGGCCGGCTTTCAGGTACGCAAGCTAAGCTACAGCAACGCGCTCATACTCGTCCCGGCCGTCATGGTGCGTATCGCCAAGAGCCTGCTGCTCAAGGTGCGCTCGCGGAGCGGCGAGGAAGCGCAGGCGGGCAGCGATTTCATTGAGGTGCCCGGGCCGCTGAACAGCGCCCTGGTGGGTTACTACAGGCTGGAGTCGGCCTGGCTAAGGCGCGGCAGCCTGCCGTTCGGCCTGTCGGTGGTTTGCGTGGCCGAGAAGCCCGCGAGGTAGCCGTGTCGAGTGTGGCTGCAGCCCGGGACAGGGCAGGTCGAGCGCCCCGCGCCGCTCTGCTCGACCGGCTTGCGGCGCTGGCCCCCCGGTTGCTCGTCGTCGCGATTGTGCTGTGGGTTGCGGTATTGTTCGCCGCCAGCTTTTTCAAGTACGAGACCTATGGGCAGGGCTACGACCAGGTCGATTTCGAGCAGGCCATCTGGAACACCGTGCAGGGCCGCCCGATGGAGGACTCGCGCTTCAACTTCACCTGGTCGGTGTTTGGCATGGACTGGATGCCCATGCTGCTGCTGTTCGTGCCGGCTTACGCTCTGCTGCCGTCGGCGCATACCTTGTTCTTCCTGCAGATACTTGGCGCGTCACTCGGGGCCATCCCGGTTTACTGGCTGGCCCGAGACCGGTTAGGGAGCAAACTGGCGGGGCTTGGGCTGGGCGTCGCGTACTTGCTCTACCCGGTGGTGCTGCACGGCGTGCTCAACCCGTTTCAGGTGCGACTCTTTTCGGTGTCGCTTCTGCTGTTCGCGTTCTACTATTTCGAGCGAGGAAACTGGAAGCTGTTCTACGCGTGCGTACTGTTGGCGATGCTGGCGCGCACCGACGTGGCGTTTGTGGTGGCGATGTTCGGGGTGTACGCGTTGCTCACCCGAAGGGGATGGCCCTGGGCGGCCGGGCCGCTGGCGCTGGGAGCCGTCTACTTCGTGCTGTCCACGGCCATTGCGCAGTCGTTCGCATATCCTGGAGCGTTCGAGCCGCCTGCAGGGCCGGTAGACGACCCGATGCAGTGCTGGCCGTGCGGCATCAACCCTCAGCTTGCGTATTACGCGCACCTGGGCAGCAGCGCACCGGAGATAGTGGGGTACATTGTCACGCACCCGTTCGAAGTGGCGCGGCTGGTGTTCACGCCGGAGAAGATGTGGTACGTTGCCTCGCTGCTGATTCCGTTGGGGCTACTGCCTGTGCTTTCGGCGCGGCCGCTGGTGCTGGGGCTGCCGGTGCTCGCGCTCAACCTGCTGTCCGACCGCTCGGCGCAGTACGACTACGAGCACCACTACAGCCTGCTGCTGGTGCCGGGGCTGATGGCCGCTGCGGTGTACGGCGCGGGCAACCTGTCGGGGTGGCTTGCGCGGCGCGGCAACACGGTGAAGGCGGCGCTGTGGGTCGCGATGGGCCTGGTGGTATGGGGGCTTGCGATGCAGGTGCCGTTCAAGAACCCCGCGGTGCGCGCCTTCCTCTACCCTGAGCCGGCCGAGCGCGTGGCCGCGGCGAACCGGCTGGTTGCCATGGTGCTGCCCGAGGCGAAGGTGGCCGCAAGCTCCAAGCTCGCCCCGCACCTGCTACCTCGCCGGTACATCTATAACTTCCCGCCCGCCCCATATTCGCCCTACAACCTCGGCCCGCGACAGCGCGAGGACTACGTCGAGCTTGACTACGTGCTCGTCGACTCGGCGGCTTCGGCGCTCGACGTGCCGGGTAACGCTTTGGGCGGGCAGAGCGCGCTCGATGTGCTCACCGGCCTGCCAGAGTGGAAGCTGGTGAATGAGGAGGCGGGGCTGGCGCTGTACCGGCGCGAGCCGTAGCCCGGCGGGCCGGAAGCGGTTGCGCGTGGTATAATCGGGAATCGAGAAAGGGAACTATGAATCAGACAAATGCGAGCTACGAGCCCGTAGCGCCGGTAGGACTGGTGGCCGAAAAGGAGACCGGCAGGCTGACCATCGAGTGGAGCGACGGGCTGACTACCGAGTACCCCATCGAGTGGCTGCGCTGGCAGTGCCCCTGCGCCATGTGTAAGGGCGAGATGGGAGAGCCGGGCAGGCTGTCGAAGATCGACAGGTTGAGCCCTCTCGAGACCCAGTTGGACGACGCGCAGCCCGTGGGCCGCTACGGCATCATGTTCTTCTGGGGCGACGGCCACCACGACGGCATCTTCACCTACGACTGGCTACGCGCCAATTCGCAGTCGGGCGATAACTCCGGCGACGGCGCGGAATAGACGCCCTTCCTTCCGACGTGTCACACACCTCCCAGGCCAGCACCGATACCGCCATGCCTGCCGCGCGGCACGACCCGGCGCTCGAAGCCCGGCTCGCCGCGGCAATCGAGCCGTGGCTGCAACACATGACCTGGCGCGACGACTTCGTTGAGTGGCGCGAGAGGCGCATCTGGCAGGAGAAGCACCAGGAGGCGAACGTCAAGGACGTCGTGCAGGCGCTCAAGCAGCACGCGGGCGAGCGGCTGCTCGACCTGGGCGCGGGCATGGGCGGGCTGTCGGTCGCGCTGCTGCTCGACCCACGCACGCAGGGGCTTCGCCTGCAGGCGATGGACTACAATCCCGATTACGCCCGCATCGCCCGCCTGCGCGCGCGGCGCTACGGCCTCGACTTGCCCATCGTGGTGGCGGCTGGGGAGGATCTGCCTTATCCCGACGAGGCCTTTGACGCGATAGCGTGCCTGGACGTGCTGGAGCACGTAGGCGACGTCGAGGCTGTGCTGATGGAGATGTACCGGGTGCTGGCGCCAGGCGGTGTTGTGCTAACCACGGTGCCCAACCGCCGGGCGTTCCGCGACCCGCACTACCATCTTCCGGGCATCAACTGGCTGCTCGCGCCCCTGGCAGAGCGCATCATCGAGCACGCCGGGCGGAGCAAGTCGGGCGGCCCGCTGCAGGACCGGCAGGAGCACTCGGAGCTGAACACGTTTACGTGGGGGCAGTTCCGGCGGCTGGCCGAGTATACCGGCTTCAGAGTGCGTGACGAGGTGCGCCACCGCATCATGAGAGGGGAGATCAGGCAGCTACAGGGGCTTCGCAGGGCCGTGCTGGGTCTGCTGCGCCGGACGGGCCTGCTCGACCCGATATACCGAGCCTACCGGTACGGGTGGCAGGGCACATACCAGGTCAGGCTGGTGAAGCCCCGGTGAGGATTGCCCTGTACAACCTGACGACCACCACGCGCTGGGGCGGAGTCGAGACGTTCGTGTGGGAGGTCGCCGCGCAAATGGCGCAGCGGGGGCACCGTGTGGATATCTACGGCGGCCGCGGGCCGGTGCTCGGCAAGCGCGTGCCGGGCGTGCGAGTGCGCCGCTTCCCCTACATCGACCGTGACATTTGGCGCAAGATTCCGCTGCTGGGCAGGCAGTATGGCTTGACCAAGCTGCTGGAGCGCCTGAGCATGGCGCCGTTCGCACTGGTGCCCCTGCTGCGCGGGCGGTACGACGTGGTGCACATCCAGAAGCCGTACGATTTGCCGGTGGGGGCAATTTCCCGGCTCAGCGGCGCGAAGCTGCTTTTCGGCTGTCACGGCAAGGACTTCTGGCCGGGCGACAGGCTCTTCATCAGGTTCGTGGACGGGTCGGTATCGGCCAGCGAGTTCAACGCCGCCCAGGTACACGAACGCTACGGTATCGATCCCTTGGTGGTGTACAACGGCGTGGACCTTGACCGCTTCACCCCCGACTCCGCCGGCGATGCAGAAGTGCTGGAGCGGTTGGGCCTTCGGGTAGTGCAGGATCGGCCCGCGCTGTTGTATGCCGGGCGGCTCATCAAATGGAAGGGCGTGGAGTACCTGCTGAGGGCGCTGCCCCGACTGCGGGAGCCGTGGTCTGTGTTGTGGGTGGCGGGCGAGGGGCCGTATGAGGACGACTTGCGGCGCATCGCGCACGACGTCGGGGTCGAGGACCGCGTGGTGTTTCTCGGCAAGGTCGAGCAGACCGACCTCGCCGCGCTGTACCGCAGCGCCGGGATGCTGGTCGCCACGTCGTTCGTAAACGAGACGTTTGGCATGGCGCTGTGCGAGGCGATGGCCTGCAAGGCTCCGGTGGTGGCGAGCGACTTCGGCGGCTTCCGCGAAGTGGTTGTGGACGGCAAGACCGGCCTGCTCGCCCGTCCGCAGGACCCGGTGAACCTGGCGGCGAAGATCGACTCGCTGCTGGCCGACCCTCCGCTGCGCACGCGGATGGGCGCGGCAGGGCGAGAGCGCGTGCTGGCAATGTTCAGCTGGGAGGCTGTGGCCGCGAGGCTGGAGGAGGTGTACGGGTGCCTGCAAACCTCCTCTACGTAGCCTACCCCATGCGACTGGACCTTACGGCCGCGAACGCCATCCAGACCTACAGCACGGTACGCGAGCTTCAGGAGGTTATGCCCGGCACGCTACTCGTCGTGCCCCGCTGGCTGCGAGAGCGCAGTGCGTTCGCGCAATTGGGCGCGCTGCACCTTCCCCGCCCCGCCGTGAATAAACTGTCGCGCTTCGTGCCGTGGGCGGGGTGGTCGTACATCGAGCGGACGGTGTACTCTGCGATGCTGGTGCTGTGGCTGGCGGCGAGACGACTGCTGGGGCGGGGGTTTGGCGTGTTGTACGTCCGCGATGCAGTGTGCGCGGCGTGGCTGGCCGCGTCGCGCCCGGTGCATGGCGCTCAGTTGGTGTACGAGGTACACGATCTCGAGTCGGCCCACCCGAGCAAGGCTTCACGCTGGCCGCGCGGGTTCTGGGCGCGCTTCCTGCCGTGGATCGACCGCCGGGCGCTGCGTGGGTCGTGCCAGGTGGTGTCGCTCACCGAGGCGTTCCGCCAGTGGGCAGCGAAGCGCAACATTCGAGCGGCGGACGAAATCGCTGTGATTCCCGACGCGTACGACCCCGAACTGTATTATCCTGTGGATGCGGCCGAGGCCCGGCGCGACCTCGGCCTGCCCGAAAACGTCTATATCGTGGGGTACTCGGGGCTGACGTTCGCATACCGGCGGCTGGACTTGCTGGTCGAGGCGTTCAGGTGCGTGGCCTCAGAAGATCCGGCAGCGCTCCTCGTGCTGGTCGGCGGGAGGCCAGACGAGGTCAAGGCGCTTCGCGAGCAGGCGCGCGAGCTTGGCATCGAGCGGAACGTAGTCACGACCGGGCAGATAACGCAAGTCGAGGCCGGGAAGTATGTGAGTGCATCGGATGTGCTGGTGATACCCGATACGGTGACGGGGCTGACGGCATCGCCGCTCAAGCTGTTCGAGTATATGGCTGCGGGCAGGCCGGTGGTGTGCAAGGATATGCCCGCGCTCAGGGAGATCGTGGACGAGCGGGCCGCGGTGTTCTTTCGCCCGGGCGATGCGGCAGAACTCGGCGTTGCCCTCGCGGCGCTGCGGCGCGATCCGGAGCGAAGAGAGGGTATGGGACGGGCGGCGGCCGAGGAGGCGGGGCAGTATACGTACCGGGCGCGGGCCCGGAAGATCGCGCAGGTGGTAGAGGATTGTCTGTAGGGGTAAGCGCGGGCAGCGTGGCCGGAGAGCAGATCACGGCCCGGAAGGCGGGGTGGTGGAAGGACCGCGGGCTGGTGGGCCTGCTGGTCATCTTCGCCGTCCTCGCGCCGCTCATCACTCAACGTATCTACGCCTCGGACGAGATCAAGTACTTCGCCTACACCCACTCGCTCTTCTTCGACCGCGACCTCGACTTCAGCAACGACTACCTGCACTGGTACGAGGTTGACCCGGTCAAGTTCCGCGCCATTCGCGACGACCTGCACAACACCCGCGAGCCGCTGACAGGCCTGCCCACCAACGAAGCGCCAATCGGGACCGGGCTGCTCTGGCTGCCGTCATATGCGCTGGCCCATGGCGGCGTGCTCCTGGCGCGGGCGCTTGGCGCCAACGTCGCGGCCGATGGGTGGTCGCAGCCGTATATCGCGGCTGTGTGCTTCACGTCGTACATTTTCGCGTGCTTAGGCCTGCTGTTGTGCTGGTCCATCGCGAAGCGTTACTTCGGGAGCCGTCTGGCGGCCGTGGCGACGGTGGTGGCGTGGCTGGGGACGCCGCTCATCTTCTACACGGTGATCGCCCCTCCGTGGTCGCACGCCACGTCGCTCATGACCGTGACGCTGTTTATCTGGTACTGGCTGCGAACGCGCAGGCAAGAGGGGCGCTCGCGGCGAGAGTGGGCCGTGCTCGGCCTGCTCGGTGGGCTGATGATGCTGGTGCGCGAGCAAGACTTCTTATTCCTCGTGCTGCCCGGCATCGAGGCGCTGGTTGCCGTATTCGATTGGTGGCGCTCCAGGTCGCGGGTCTGGTTGTCGCGTGCGGCGCAGTGGGTGGTCGGGCTGATCGTCATGGGCGCGGGGGTGTTCGTGGCGTTCATACCGCAGTTGCTGGCCTACTTCGCTATCACCGGGCGGTTCGGTCCGTCGCGTGTGGTGTCGAGCAAGTTCAATCTGACCTCGCCGAACGCGCTGAACGTGCTGTTCAACCCGGAGCACGGGCTGTTCGTATGGCACCCGATCATCCTGGTGGCGATACTGGGCATGGTGGTCTTCTGGCGGCGCGACCGCCTGCTTACCACAGCGCTGATGGTGGCATTCGCCATGCAGGTGTACATAGCGGGTTCGTTCCTCACATGGCAGAGCGCAAGCTCGTTCGGGCAGAGGCGCTTCATCAACTCGACGCTGATCTTCATACTGGGGATCGGAACGCTGATTGCCTGGGCCATTGACCACGGCGTGGCGAAGTGGGCAATCGGCGCTGTGGCGGCGGCGTTCGTCGCGTGGAACGCGGGGCTGCTGATGCAGTACGCGCTGTGGTGCTCGCCCCAGAGGCAGGGGCTTGACTGGAACGTGGTGCTCAGGGGACAGCTTGAGCTTCCGCTCAAGGTGCCGCGGCTGATCTGGGACTTCCTCACCAACCGCGAAGTGTTCTACCAGAGCATACCTAAGTGTTAGGCTAACCCGGGCGGCGCGCGCCCTCTCTACCGGCAGCGAACGATGATATCGAAACGACTACTCGACACAGTAACGTGCCCGGCGCCCGAGTGCGTCCCACTCGGCGTGCGGCTCGAAGAGCGCAACGACATGCTGGTGTGCTCAAACTGCGGCCGCTCGTACCCACCCGCTCAGGACGGCTACCTGGACCTGATGCCCCCGGCTGAGCGCGAGCATACCTCGCTGTACGTGTCGCACTCCGACGAGTTCGAGGCAACGCTGGACTACAGGCGCATCGGCCCGCCCGTGCTCGGCGCGGGCGTGAGGCAGCGCGCCATTCGCCGGATGCTCAAGCCCGGCCCCCACGACAGCCTGGTGGAGCTTGGCTGCGGCAACGGCAAGTTCCTGGTTTGGAACAGGCGGCGGGTCGACTGGGCGGTGGGCGTTGACCCGGCGCCGCTATTCGCCGACGAGGCGCTGCGCTCGATCGACCTTGTGCGGGCCGATGCGCGGGCCCTGCCTTTCCCCGCGGCAACGTTCACCGCCGCGATGTCCATCGACGTGCTGGAGCACCTGCCGCTGCCCGACTTCAAGGCCTACCTGGGCGAGGCGCACCGCGTGCTGGCGCCGGGCGGGCGGATGTTGATCTACTCGAACACGCGGGAAGGCTCGCGGCTCGACTTCGTGGTGCGCGGCGCCCGCCTGCTGTCGCGCAAACTGGCGAGCGTAGGGCTGATAGACGACACGCGCGACCGCTTGCGCAAGTCGGACCACGTCAAGGCGGTCGAGACGTACCCGCAATTGGTCGAGGTGCTGGGCGAATGCGGATTCAGGGTCGAGAGAGTGGTGTTCTGGAACGGACTATTCCAGAGCATCATCGAGAACCTCTTGGTCAAGCTGGTGGAGTCGGCTCTGAGAATGCGGCGGGGGCAGGCGGCACGTGCGCATACCGGCGCGGCATCGGCGGGGGGCGAGGACCGGCTGCGGTCGTCCATGCGCGGGGCCATGCGGCGCGGCGGCCCGGCATGGATCGCGGCACGGCTGCTAACCGAGCTGATGTGGCTCGACCTCGCGCTGTTCGGCCGCTGGCGTGCGGGGCCGTACTTCGTGCTTGTGCGCCGCGAGGGCGGGCGGTGAGAGTGCTGTACGTGGCAGCGGCGGTAGAGGCTGACGGCTCGACGGGCGGGGCGACCCACGTCGAGGAGGTTGCCTGCGGCCTGCGACAGCTTGGGCACAGCGTGGTCGTGGTCGCACGCACCGAGAGCCGCGAGCCTAAGCAGCGTCTGGCGTGCGGCGTGCCGGTCGTACGAACGCCGTGGCGTAAAGAGCTTGCGCTGGCGGGGTTTGGCCGGACTGCCCGGGTTATGAGGGCGTTCCGGGCCGACGTCGTGATGGAGCGTTACTACAACTTCGCCGGGGCGGGCGTGCTGCTGGCTCACAGGCGCGGTGTGCCGGTTCTGCTCGAAGTAAACGCGCCGATGACCGACCCGGCGGGCAGCCTCAAGAGCAGGCTGGATCGGGTGCTGCTCGGTGCGATGAGACGGTGTGCGGTGCGGCAGGCGATGTGGAGCCAGGCCATAGTAACACCATTGCACACGACGGTGCCGCCCGGAGTGCCCCGCAATCGCATCCACGAGCTGCCGTGGGGTGCGAACGTCGAGCGCTTCAATCCGCGTCTTCGCGAGGAGCGGCCGGAGCATGTAGCAGCGCTCCGCCGTGAGCTTGGTTTAACCGCCGATGGGCCCGTTGCCGTGTTTTTAGGCAGTTTCCGGCACTGGCACGGCGTGCGGCATTTCGCGCTGGCCGCCCGGCAGTTGATTGAGCGCGGGTCGGCCCTGTCGTTTCTGGCGATAGGCGGCGGGCCGGAGCTACCTGCTCTGCAGGACGAGGTACGCGGATGGACGCTGCCCGAGGGCCGGTTCGTGTTCGCCGGGTCTCGCCCGCACGAGGACGTGCCGGAGCTGCTGGCCGTGGGGGACATCGGCGTAGCTCCGTTCGACGTGGCCGCGCACGAGCCGCTGCGCGAGTACGGCTTCTACTGGTCGCCCCTCAAGGTGTTCGAGTACATGGCGATGGGTATGCCTGTGGTCACGATCGACATCCCGCCGCTGAACGAGATAGTGCGGCACAGGCGCGAGGGGCTGCTGTACCCCAGCGGCGACGTGGACGTGTTGGCAGCCGCGATAGGCGAGCTGGAGCGGGACTCCGACCTCAGGCGGGTGATGGGCGCGGCGGCGCGGGAGCGCGTGGTCGAGCGGTACAGTTGGCGTGCGCACTGCGAGGCGCTGGACCGCATTCTGCGCGGGATGGTCCATGGGGACTAGCGACCAGGCGCCGCTCGGCGTGCTGCTCATCACCGACGTGTTCCCGCCCGCGAGCGGGGGCAGCGGCTGGAGCACCTACTACCTGGGCAAGGCGCTTGCCGAGCGCGGGCACAAGGTGCGCGTGCTGAGGCCGCGCTACGGGCTGCGAGTGGGGCGACCGGTGCTGCACGGCAACGAGTACGGCGGCCTACCCGTCGAAGAGGCGCTGGTGCCCGGCGCGCCGCGCTGGCTGGTGAAGTTGCGGATCGGCCGGGCATGGGAGGAACGGGAGGCGCGACGCATACTGACGCGCAGGGCGATGCAACTTGCGCGACGAGGCTCGGCGCAGGTGTTCCACGCGCAGCACAAGGTATCGGCGGTGGCCGCATCGACGGCTGCCCGCAGGATGCGCGCTCGCGGGTATGCCGTGCCCGCGGTGGCAACGGTGCGCGACTACTGGCCGCTGTGCCCGGTCAGCACCCGGCTGTTCCCTGCCCGTGGCGGCCAGCCGGCAGAGTGCGCCGACTGCCACCGGTTCCCGGCGTACTGGCGGTGTGCGTCTCAGGGTTGGCGCGGCGCGATCGACCCCGCGCTGGATCTCGCCCGGTACCTCACCACGCGCCGCGCCGCGCAATCGCTTGCGTCATGCGACACAGTGATAGCGGTGAGCCGGTACGTCCGAGAGGAGCTGGTGCGGAGCAAGCGCGTTTCGGCCGACCGCGTGGTCGTCGTGCCGAACCTGGTGGACCTGGCGAGCGTGGAGCGCGACGCATCGGGACCGTGGCCGCTAAACGACATATCCCCGGAAGAGCCGTTCCTGCTGTTCGCGGGCAAGCTGGAGCACAACAAGGGGGTGAACCTCCTGCCCACGTTGGTGGCGCGGTCCGGTGCAAATCTACCCCTGGTGGTAGCGGGTGACGGAGGACTGGAGGGGAGCCTGCGAGAGCGGGCGCGGGCGCAGGGCCTGGACTTTCGCTTTGTGAGCTGGATTGAGAACGAGTCGATCATCAGGCTGATGAGAGCTGCCCGGGTGCTCGTATTCCCTTCGGCATGGCAGGAGCCGTTGAGTCGGGTGCTGCTGGAGGGGTGCGCGGCGGGAGCGGCGGTCGCCGCGCTGGATACGGGGGGCACATCGGACATCCTAACGCACATGGAGAGCGGCTGGCTGGCGCGCGACCTCGACGACCTCGCGCAGGGCGTCGCTGCCCTCGCCGCGGACGACGACCTCAATACTCGAGTGCGCCAGGGTGCGCGCGCGAAGGCCGAGGAATCGTTCGCTTCGGACGGGGTGGCCGCGCAGGTCGAGTTGATCTACCGCGACGCCATGTCGCGAGCGGAGGCGGCCAGGTGAGGCTGGCGTACTGCACGCGGGCTGTCTTCCCGCAGCATGGCTACGGCGGGCTTGAGCGCTCGTCCACCGGGCTGATGCAGCACCTTCTTGCACAGGATGTGGACGTCGCGTTATTCACGCGCCCGCTGCCGCCGGGCCAGCCGGTCGAGCCGGGACCTGGGTCCGCCGGGCGGCTGACCGTACACGCCACGCGCTACGGCACGCTGCCGTTACCGCCCAACGGCATCGCTGCGCGGCTCACCAACTACCGCGCGTTCGTGGAGGATGCCGGCAGGCACGTCGAGGGCTTGGCGCGCCGGGGGTTCGTGCACGCGGTGTACGCGCACGGCATGTTTGCCTGGGGGGTGCGCCGCGCCGCGGAATGGGGCGTGCCTCTTGTGGTGAACCCTCACGGCCTCGAGGAGTTCAACGTCACCGACCCGCTCAAGCGGCTGGCCTACGCGCCGTTCCGCGCCTGGGTGCGGGCGGGGTGCCGTGCAGCCGACCGTGTGATAGCGACCGATGCCGTGATGAAGGACGACATCGCCCGGAAGTTGGGGATCGATCAGCGCCGCGTCGTCGTGATACCGAACGCGGTGGACGTGGAGCAGATAGCGGGGCTTGTCTCCGCGGACGCACGGGCTTCGCTAGAGGAGAGATTCACGGCGCTTGCAGGTTCCCGATTTCGAGGCATCAGCATCGGGCGGCTGGAAGCGAACAAGGGGTTCGACGTACTGCTCCGAGCGCTTGCTAAAAATATTAGCGAGATGCCGCCCGGGTGGCGGTGGGTGCTGGTAGGGGAAGGCTCGCAGCGCGAGTCGCTGGGGGCGTTGGCCGCGCAGTTGGGTCTGGGTGAGCACGTCGTCTTCCCGGGCGCGCTGTCAGACCGCGAGTTGCACTCGCTGCTCGCGGCGTGCCACCTATTCGCGCACCCTACGCTATACGAGGGCAGCTCGCTGGTGACGCTCGAGGCGATGGCTCACGCCCTTCCGGTGGTCGCGAGCGCGGTGGGGGGCATCCCTGACAAGGTGGATGAAGGCAGCAACGGATTCCTCGTCGCGCCGGGCGATGTCTACGAACTTGGCACGCGGATAGCCTGGCTGGCGCAGCGGCCGGAGGAGCGCGCCCGGATGGGCAGGCGGTCGGCGGACATCGTGCGCGAGCGATTCAGCTTGAGCCGGTCTGCCGAGATGACCAGGGAACTGCTCGAAGCGCTTGTCGCGCATACGCGTGCTTGCCGCAGGGAGGCTCAGCCCGCCCATGCCTGAGATTCTGCGGCTGGTCCTCGGCTTTCCGGTGCTGGCGCTACTGCTGTACGTGCCGGGCGCGGTTACCCTCAACTCGTTGGAGCGGCGAACCGCGGGCCGTCACCTGTTCTCGGGGGTCGAGGAGTGGCTTTTCGGCGCGGTGCTCATCAGCTTCCTCACGACGGGACTGGTGGGGTTCGTGCTGGCGCAGCTTGGCATGTTCAGCTGGTGGCTGCTGTTGATGGTCGTGCTGGGCATATCGCTGTCGATTGGGTTTGCGCTCGGACACATTGAGCGCCGGGTGAAGAACGTGCTGGGGCTGTTGCGCGTGCCGCCGCCCTACCCGCAGCGCACGACAGAGCGGCGCTACGCACGTCTCACGCAGATCGCGCTGGTGGGCATATTGCTGCTCGTGGCCGCGCTCTTCTCGCGCCCTGCGGAGATGCTGCGCGGTGCGCTCGACTCGGGGGCGTACATCAACGCGGGCGTGGCGATGTCGCGCAGCGGCTCGATCCTGCTGCGCGACCAGCTAATGCGCGAGCTTGACCGGGACCGCGGCGAGGTGCGCGAGCTGATGCTGGGGCTGACGCTGGACCGCTTCACCGTGGACACGCTTAGGATGCCTGCGTTCTACGTGTACGACAAGCCGGCCGCGCTCGTGCTTCCCCAGCACTACTCGCTGTACCCGGTGTGGATCGCGCTGATGCATTCACTGTTTGGCATCTGGGGCGCGCTGTACGCCACGCCGCTGCTGGCGCTGCTGTCGGTGTTCGCGGTGTACTTCTTCGCGAGGCGGGCGTTCTCGCAGGGGGCGGCGCTTGCCGGGCTTCTGCTGCTCGTGTTGTGCCCGGTTACGATTTGGTTCGCGCGCTACCCGGTTTCCGAGGTGATCACGGGGCTGCTGTTCTTCGCGGGAGCGTACGGATTCTTGCGGATGGTGCAACTTTCGAGCGCTAGGCCCACAGGTGCCGACGCCGGGGATGCGTCGCTTACAGACGTGGACACACCGCCCGAGCGCTGGGCGAGCCTGTGGGGCGTGGTGTCGGCGGTCTCGCTCGGTCAGCTTTCGCTTGCGCGGCCCGACTTCATCTTCTACCTGGCCGTAGTGCCGGTGTTCCTCGTGTACTGGCGGCTGACGCGGCGCTGGCAGCGCCCGTATACGTGGTTCGCGGGTGCCCTGGGCGCGATGATGCTGCTGTACGCGGTGCACTTCGCGGTGTACAGCTACATCTACACGCTCGACCTGTATCACAACGTAATCCTGGAAGTACGGCGGCGCTGGGGACTCCTGCTGCTCGCGCTGTACGGTGCCGTGGCCCTGTTCGTCGTGCTGGACAGGCTCTACGACCGGCTGCGCCCGCTCTGGCTGCGGCTTGAGGGGTACGCGCAGCGCTACCGTTGGGTGTGGGCGGGAGCGATAATCCTCACGGTGGGCGCGTTCGCCTTCTACCGCTACTTCATCTCGCCGTGGCAGCCCAACGTGCGCTTCGACGACGCGGGCAATGAGCTTCCCCGGTTGATTACCACGACCTGGGAGAGCTACATCGGCGCGCCGGTGGACGAAGGCTCGCGCTACAACCTGCTCAGGCTGGGGTGGTACGTGTCGCCT
>DASTEB010000361.1:0-2346 GCA_035710025.1 Chloroflexia bacterium | reverse complement strand
GCCAGCGAGAACCTGGCGTCCCGGCGGCCGGCTCTTCGTACTTCTCTACTCGGCGCTTCTGTTCGCGGTGGGCATGCTCATCGTGGGCAACCGCTCGCTCGACATCATCTGGACGCTGATGATGCTCCCTGTCGTCGTGGCCGCTGTGCTCTATTCCCGCCGCGTCTACCTGGTCATGCTCGCGCTCTACGCGCTTGCCTCGGCTCTAGTCATCTTCATCGGGCGGCCCGACGACCCCATGGACACCGCCCGCACCGTAGTTGTGTTCCTGGCCGGTGTGGGCGCGGGCAGCGAGGCCATCTTCCGCTTCACGGCGATGCATGAAGCGGCCCGCCGTGCCCTGCGCCGGAGCGAAGAGCGATTCCGTTCGCTGGCCGCCATGGCCCCGGTGGGCGTGTTCGAGGCCGGTTCCGACGGCTGTATCACCTACACCAATCCCCGCTTCCAGGCCTTGTTCGGCCTCGATGCCGTGACTTCGGCGGCTCCCGACGCGCACCGCTGGACCGACCACATACACCCGGAGGAACGTGAGGCCGTGGTGGAAGACTGGGAGTGGGCGGTGCGCGAGGGCCGTGATTTCTCGCATGAATTCCGCGCGCTCGATGCCGCGGGCGAGGCCCACTGGGTAAGGATGCGCTCGGTGGTCAAGCGCGGGCCTGACGGCTCGGTCGCCGGGCGAACGGGCACCGTGGAAGACCTGACAGACCACTACCGCGCCGAGGCCGCCCTCACCCGGGCCCGCGACGAGCTTGAAGAGCGCGTGCACGAGCGCACCGCTCGCCTCACCTCGGTTGTCGGCTACCTGGAACAGGAGATCGCCGACCGCCGCAACGCCGAAGAAGAGCTGCGCCGCTCAGAAGAGCGCTTCTCCAGGGTGTTTTTCACAAGCCCCCTGCCGATGGTTATCAGCAGCCAGGTGGACGGGCGCACCATCGAGGTGAACGACAGCTTCGTCGCCCTGGTCGGCTACGCCCGCGAGGAACTGATCGGCCACAGCCCGGTGGACGTCAGCCTGTGGCAGCGCCCGGCCGACCGCGTGCGCTTCTCCAACACCCTTCGCGCCCGCGGCGTGGTGCGCGCTTTCGAAACCGACCTGCGAATCCGTTCGGGCGAGATGCTTACCGTGCTGCTGTCGGCCGAGCACGTTTCCATCGGCGGGGAGATGTGCGTGCTCGCCATCGCCACCGACATCACCGAGCGCGCCGAGTTCGAGCGGTCGCTGCGCGCATTCGCCGAGGCGCAGTCGTCCCTGCTCGACCGCCAAAGCGAAGCCCGAGAGCAGGAGCGCCACCGCCTGGCGGACGACGTGGAGGAAGGCGCCCTGAGCATGCTTGAAACGTCGCTCGGCTCGCTCGATCGTGCCCTTGCCGGCGCCGACCGGGGCGAAATCGAAGCGGCGCGCCGTGAGCTTCGCACGCTCCGCACGGCGATCTCGAGCGCAGCCGCCGACCTACGCGATCTCGTGTCGAGCTTGAGCGGGCACGATCTGAAAGAGCACGGCCTGGGCGTGGCCCTGCACGCCTATGCCGCCCGGTATGCCGACCAGACGGGCACCCGCATCGCCGTGGAGTACACCTTCGAGCGCCGCCTGCCCCTGGGGCTTGAGCTGCTGCTATTTCGCATCGCCCAGGACGTGCTCGGCTACGCACGCGAGGAAGCAGGGGCGGCTCACGTCCTGGTGCGGGTGGAGCGCGACGGCAGCGGCGCCGCCATGATCGTAACGCACGACGGCGCGCCCCCCGCGGAGATCGCCTCGCCGCCCGTGCCCAGCCCTACCATAGAGGCGTGGCGCCGCCGCTGCGTGGCCCTCTACGGCACTCTTACCGTGACCTCCGGGCCCGACAGCCGCACCACAATCACGTTCCGCTTCCCCCTGCCCGAGGACTGACGCCCCGCCGGCTACGCTCCGTCGAGCGCCAGCGCGGCCGCCTGCCCGGCCAGCGCCTCGCACGCCGCTTCTAGCTCGGCGGTCGTGGGCGAGGCGAGGTCAAGCGTCGCGATGTGCAGCGACTTGGGCGTACCCCGCAGCCGCAGCCGCAGTGGCGCCTCGTCGCCGAAGCGAGGGTAGACGAGCACGCCGTGGCGCAGTCCGTAGCGGTCGAGGTACGCGCTCACCTGGTACAGGTCGCGGTTCAGACCTTCCTCGTCCGGCCCGCCCGCCCGCCTGTACTTCGCGTCGAGCACCAGCACGGGCGACGCGCCCCGGTGCGCGAACACCAGCACGTCGGGCCGTATGCCCACGGTGCGGCCCTCGTCCAGGTAGTCGTGCCGCTGTGCCACCACGCGCAGGCCGTGCCTCGGTAGCAGGACGCGCAGCCGCTCGGTGAGAAAGCTCTCGAACAGGCG
>DASTEB010000360.1:0-2293 GCA_035710025.1 Chloroflexia bacterium | reverse complement strand
CGACAGCAACGCGCTGCTCGAGAGAGTGGAGCAGGCGCTCGCCGGGCGCGACTACAACCAGTTCCGCTCGCTTTTGCACGCCATGAAGGGCTCCTCGGCCAGCATGGGCGCGGATCGCATGACCGCGCTGTGCAGCAGCCTGGGGCGGCTCAGCGACGCCGAGATGCGATTACAGGCGCCTGCGCTGCTGCGCCTGCTCAGCGACGAGCTGGCAGCCACGCGGAGCGAACTCGAGCGCTACTTGGCCGAGCGGCGCCAGTCGACTGGCTGAGCGGTTACAATTCCCCTAACAAGGGAGATTGTCTGTGTCGACTGCTTTTGTGGAGAAGTCCAAGCCGGCGTCATTTTTCATCACGCTCGTCGAGATGACCGATGCGGCGCGCCGAGGTCTGGAAGAAATTCCGAAGATGCACGCCATGATTCACCACGGCCTGACCTTGTCGGAATACAAGGCTTTCCTGCACGACCTCTATCACATCGTTTGGCATTTCTGCCCGATCATGGCTGCTGCGGCCAGCCGCTGCGATGACCGCTACCGGGACGTGCGCTACGAGTTGTACGAGCGCATCGAGGAAGAAAAGGGGCACGAAACATGGGTGCTCGAGGACATCGAGGCTTTGGGAGGCGATGTCGCGGGCGCCAGGGCGGTTCCCCCCAGCGCTCCCGCCCAAGCCATGATCGCATTCAACTATCACGGCGCTGAACGCGTGCACCCATGCTCCGTGCTGGGGATGCTCTATATGCTCGAGGTCGTCTCCTCGGTCTATGCCGGCCGGGTTTCCGACTCGATCGCCCACGCCATCGGCCGCGACGTGGAGGCCGGAGGCTTCAAGTTCCTCTCTTCCCACGCCACAATGGACGTGGACCACTTGGCCAAGCTCAACACCCTCATCAAGAAGGTCGATGAGCGCGGGGCCCAGGAATCGATCATCAACTCGACGCGCGTCAACTTCTACCAGTTCGGCCTGATGTTCCGCGAGGGCGGCTTCACCTCCCTTATCGGGGGATGAAGCAGCGCAGCCTCATACCGAGGCTGCCAAGCGCTCTTCCGCCAGCGCCTCCTCGGTAACGTCGGTTACGTTCCCGAACTCGGTGCGCCGCATCTGCGCACGCACGATCCGTCCCATCATCTTCAGGTCGCGGTCCTGGAGCCTGAAGGCCGCGTCCACCCAGACATTGGTGATGGCGTCGAGCTCCTCGCGGGTGACGGGGTGGACGTGCTTGCGCGCCCGGAATGCCGCCTGCAGGCCGTTCCTGCGTCTGGCGTTGTCGACGATCCATTTCCGCACGGCCGTCTGGCCCTCGCCGTCCTTCACCAGGATGTCGACCACGCCCATTTCGTGCAGCTTCTTCGCCGGGAGGATGCGACCGGAGAGGATCAGCTCCTCGGCGGCGCGCATGCCGATGCGGCGCGCGAGCAGGCTGTAGGCCCCCATGCCGGGAAACAGGTTGAAAAGGATCTCCGGAAAGCCGAGCTGCGCGCTCTCCTCGGCAACGATGAGATCAGACGCGAGCGCGCACTCGAATCCGCCGCCGAGGGCATCGCCCTGCACCAGGGCAATTTTGGTCAGGTTTGGGCTGAAAAAGTTCTGGGTGCGCGGATACATATTGTCGATGCACAGCCTGGCGTAATGCGCCAAGGCGTCGCGGTCGCGCGCCTTGATGAGCAACACGAAGAGCGCCAGGTCCCCGCCGAGATTGAAGACGCGCGGGACGCGCGACCCGGTGACGTAGTAGTTCACTTCGTGCGTGACGCCCTCCACCTCGACGCGGCCGCCGTTGGCGGCGAGGGCCTGGTCGTGGGCAAGGATGTCCTTCAGCAGGCCCAGGCTGTAGCAGGCCGTGCCGCGAGGCTTGAAGTAGCCCCATACCGTGGCCGTGGCGGGCTCGAACTCCGTTTCGTACTGCGAATTGGCCCTGCCATAGGGCACGCACAGGCCGACTGCATCGCGCATGTTGCTCATAGCTGTCACTCCCCGAAAATTGTGTGCCCCTGGGCGGGGCACCTCGCCTAGGCTCGGCGCCGGCTGCCGCTGGCCTCGAGCCTCCCGGAGCCATTTAACGCCCGAGCCGGGAGCGACGCAATCAGGGGTTCCCCGATGGAAAGTGCCTTGTTGCCCGGCCGTTACATCGGGTAAATTAGCCCGCCGGGGGGCAAGAATGTACGCGATTGTCTACAAGTCCGATGGTTTTCCGATCTGCCGGCAGGTGGCCGGCGTCAGCCCCGACCCGGTGGTGACCTGGAACAGCGAGGACGCCGCCAAGGCGTTCATCTCCTCGAAGGGCAAGGAGG
>DASTEB010000359.1:0-5445 GCA_035710025.1 Chloroflexia bacterium | reverse complement strand
CAGCTTCGCCCGGCCCGACAGGTAGTCGAATACGCCGCCCACGCCCATCGCCACCCGGATGCTGTCCGGCATCTCGCCCCGGTGCTCGGCTATCCACAGGTCTTGCCGGGGCGCGCCGTAGGCCACGAGCAGCACGTCGGGACGGGCGGCATCCAGGCGGCGCTTTATCTCGGGCCAGTCCTCGGGCCGGGGCGAGCCGGAGTACGTACCGGCGATATGCACGCCCGGGTGGCGCCGGGCCAGCACGCGGGTCGCCGCGCCGGCCACGCCGGGCGCCGCGCCGAGCAGGAACAGCGGCCACCCCTCCCGAGCCGACATCGCCGCGAGCCGCTCGACCAGGGCAACCCCTGTGGCCCGCCCGGCAAAGGGGCGGCGCAGCAGCTTGCCCGCCGCGATGATGCCCGCGCCGTCTGGTGTGGCGAGGTCGGCCGAGTTGAGCAGGCGCCGGAAGGCGAGATTGCGCCGGGCCTCCATGACGAACTCGGGGTTGACGGTACACACCTGGTGCAGGCGCGGCGGCTCCTCGCGCAGGAAGGCGGCGACGGCGCGGGCGGCGCCTTCTTCGTCGCAATCGTGCACGCCTACGCCGAGTATGTCGATCCTGCGCAATGGTCGGGTCTCCGAGAGCGGTGTGGCCGGGGCCGCGCTCACCCGTAGAGTATATAGCAGGGTGGGGCGAGGGGCAACCAGGGACACCCAGAACCCCGTTGGCGCCTGCTGCCGAACGCTACGGCGCGGCGAGAACCCCTCACCCCGACCCATCTCCCCACTTCGCGGGGAGAGGGGCTTTCTTTAATGGGGAGATTGGGGACACCCCAAGCCCCGGCAGGGGGCTGCGCCCCGGACCCCGGTCCCGAGGTTCCCGGGTGCTTGCCCGTGTGGGGGGCGCGTTGTACAATCGGGGTGACCCGGGCCAGTCGTCCGGGGCTTTTGTTGCGTATGGACTTCGCCATCCTGATAGTCGTGGCGGCGCTGCTCGCGCTGGTGCCCACGCTCATATACGCCCTCATCATCTGGTGGCTCGACCGCCACGAGAAAGAGCCGCTGCCCCTGCTGATAGTGGCGTTCGTGTGGGGCGCGATACCGGCCGTGGTGCTGGCGATCGTGCTTGAGATCGTCGTGGGGATGCCGCTCGAGCAGTTCATGGTGAGCGACACCGCCATCGAGGCGGCCTCCACCAACGTGATCGCGCCCGTGGTCGAGGAGCTTGTCAAAGCGGTCATCCTCATCGTGCTTTTCCTCGCGTACAAGCGCGAGTTCGACAACGTGCTCGACGGCATCGTGTACGGCGCTATGGTGGGCCTGGGCTTCGCGTTCGTGGAGAACATCCTCTACCTGGGCGGCGAGGCGCTCGACGGCGGGTCGCTCGGCAGCATGGTCTCGCTGTGGATATTCCGGGCGGGCCTGTTCGGGCTGAACCACAGCATGTTCACAGCCATGACCGGGGCCGCGCTCGGCCTCGCACGGTCGCTCAGACAGCCCGCGCTCAAGGGGTTGGTGCCGGTGCTCGGCATGATAGCAGCCATCGTGTTCCACGCGGCGCACAACACGCTGGTCACGCAGGTGGCGAGCATGGCTCTGGAGGACAGCGACCTGACCCCGCTGCTGGGGGCGTGCGTGGCCATTTTCGCCGCCGACTGGGGCGGCATCGTGCTGGTGTTCGTACTCGCGATGGTGTCGTCCTCTCGCGAGGCACACGTCATGCGAGAGACGCTGATCGAGGAGGTGGCGCTGGGCCGCTTTACGCCCGACGAGTACGAGACGCTGGTGTCGGGCCGCAAGCGGTGGAGCGCGCGGTGGGCGGTGCTGTTCACGCGGGGGTTCCGTCCGTGGCGGCAGCTAGGCAAGTTCTTCGACCTGGCGACCGAGCTTGCATTCCGCAAGCACCGCATGCACGACGGCGACCTCATCCACCGCAACATCTCGGCGAAGGACGTGGCGAAGCTGCGCTCCCAGATAGACGAGCTGAAAAGTGTGATATTGAGCGGGGCTTGACACCCAACCCCGGAGCGAGGCGGCGATGAAGCGAACACGGTACATGGCACTGGGAGCGCTGGGCATGGCGGGAGCGGCGGTGCTGGGCGCGAAGCGCGCGGCCGAAGCACCGCCCGACCCTGAGGTGGCGGCGCGGGCCGAAGCCGAGGCGTACTCGGGGCCGTGGACGCACGGGTACGTCACGGTGAACGGGGTCAAGCTGCACTACGCCGAGATGGGCTCGCGAAGCGCGCCGATGGTGCTGCTGCTCCACGGCTTCCCCCAGTGCTGGTACCAGTGGAGGCTCATTATGCCGCGGCTGGCCGAGCGCTTCCACGTGGTCGCGCCCGATATGCGCGGATACAACTGGAGCGGCAAGCCGCCCGGCGTGGACAGCTACGCCCATGACAGGCTGGCGGCCGACGTCGCCGCGCTGGTAGAGGTGTTCGGCCGAGAGCGGGCGCACGTGGTGGGCCACGACTGGGGCGGCCTCGTAGCGTGGTACGCGGGCATATACCGGCCCGAGCGAGTGGACAGGCTGGTGGTGCTCAACGCGCCCCACCCCGGTGCGTACCAGCGCGAGCTAACGCGTACCTCGCAGCTGCTGCGAAGCTACTACGTCTACCTGTTCCAATTGCCCTGGGTGCCCGAGGCTCTGTCGAGGTTGACCGTAGGACAGAGCCTGCGAGCCTCGGCGGTCGTGCCGGGCGCTTTCCCCGACGAGGCGATAGACGTGTACCGCAACGGCATCGCACAGCCCGGCGCCGCCACCGCCATGGTGAACTACTATCGAGCCGGGTTCCGGTACGCCCTGCGGCACGGGCACACGCCCGGCGTGAACGGCATGGTGGCGCGCCCCACGATGCTGATATGGGGCATGAAGGACTTCGCCCTCGTGCCCGAGCTATCCTACGATCTCGACCGCTGGGTGCCGGGCATACGCATCGAGCGCATCCACGACTGCGGCCACTGGGTAGCAGAGGAAAAGCCCCGGGTGACGGGGGATTTGCTGCTGGGGTTTTTGGGGGATTAGCCTCGGGGATTAGTCTTGAGTGATTAGCTTGAACCAGGTCCGCGCAGGCGGCGGCACCAACTAGCCCGAGCGTGTGCTCGGAGCGGAGCGGTGCGCTGACCCGACCCCAAACATAGCCCGCGATGGCGGGCGCAGGAATGTAGCCCAGGGTATCACCCTGGGATGACCGCAGCATATTTATCCCCAGCCCGCGAAGGCGGGCTTATGGGGAGCGCCCCGTTGCTTCTCCCGGCGGCAACCTCGCACGGTCTCGTACCAATCTTAGCTCAGGAGGATCTATATACCATGAGCCACACCTACTCACAGGTACTTCTACACGTCGTCTTCGGTACCTGGGACCGCGCCCTCATGATCTCTTCCGAAATCCGGGACGACCTCTATCAGTACATGGGCGGCATCGTGCGTGAGGCGAGAGGCACGCTCATCGCTGTCAACGGCATGCCCGACCACGTACATATGTTGTTGGCGATGCCCCTTACCGTTTCGATAGCGGTGTTGGTGCGAGAGGTCAAGGCTAAATCCAGCCGCTTCGTACACGAGAAGTGGCCCGACCGGGATAGGTTCGCCTGGCAAGGAGGGTACGGCGTGTTCAGCGTGAGCCATTCGGCCTTGGAGCAGGTCGAAAAATACATCCGAGAGCAGGAGGAGCACCACCGCAAGTACTCCTTCGAGCAGGAGTTCCGCATCCTACTCAAGAAGCACAACGTCGCGTTCGACGAACGGTACTTATGGAAGTAGGTGGCTCGATATCCACTGGGAGGTGCGCCCCATAAGCCCGCCGTCGCGGGCTGAGGATAAAAATGGTGCCGCATCCAAGGGTGTTACCCTGGGCTACATTCCTGCGCCCGCTCCGCGGGCTTGTCTAGGGGCGAGATTGGGCCCACAATCGGATGTGTGTCTGGGGAGTGGAAGTCCACCCTGCGGCGGTTCGTAAGCGTAGCCTGGGGAATTATCCGCCGGGCGTTCCGCTACGTGATCAGAGTTGAGGTTTTCGACGCATCCACTCCCCAAAGTGCTGTAAAATAACAGCACGCGCCCTTGCACGGCGAGGGGCGATAACACGTGCTGAGGAGCACACCACTGACCGATCAGCCCACCGAGCAGAATAGCAGCAACGGCGCCGCCACCGGCGCCGCCGGAGGTAACGGCGCGCCGCCCGTGCACATCATCCGCTCGGCCAACAGGCGCAAGACCGCCTCGGCCCGCATGGTGGAGGGCACGCTCGTGGTGCGCGTGCCCGCGGGCATCAGCCACGAGGAAGAGCAGCGGCTGGTGCGCGAGCTGCTGCCGCGCGTGCTGCACAAGGTGCGCCGCGCCGAGGGGCAGCTGCCCGATCTCAAGCGCCGCGCAGCCGACCTGAACAGGCGCTACTTCGAGGGCAAGCTGAAGGTGCGCGAGATACGCTGGGTGACCAACCAGCGGCACCGCTACGGCTCGTGTACCCCCTCGACCGCCACCATCCGCATCTCCGACCGGGTGGCCAATATGCCGGGCTGGGTGCTGGACTACGTGCTCGTACACGAGCTGGCCCACCTGCTCGAGGGCAACCACTCGACCCGGTTCTGGCGGCTGGTGAACCGCTACCCGCTGACCGAGCGCGCCCGTGGGTATCTGATCGCCGTGGGCATGGAAGGCGAGGCCGGGCCGGACGACCTGGGCGAGGCCTGAGCGCGGGCGGCGTGCCGATGAGCGTGCTCACACCGGCGGTCGAGCCTGCGGCCGAGGCCCGCGACGCCCCGACCGCACGCCGCCGCTGGCTCGAGCCTGCCGCCGTCACCCTCTACTTCACCGCGCTCACGGTGGTGATGACCTGGCCGTGGACCCTGTACATTGCCGACGGCATCAACCCGTTCGGCGACGTGGTCCTCCAGATGGCGATACTGCGCTGGGACGCGCACGCCCTCACCACCAACCCCGCGAGCCTGTTCGAAGCACCCTTCTTCTATCCCTACGCGCACTCCATCGCATATTCCGAGCACCACCTCGGCCAGGCGCTGACCGCGCTGCCGCTGCTCCTCGCCACGGGCAACCCCGCGCTGGCCTACAACTTCAACCTGCTGCTGTCGTTCGTGCTGACCGGCGCGTTCACTTACCTGCTGGTGCGCGATCTGACGGGCAGCCGGGCAGGCGCGCTGCTGGCGGGCACGGCGTTCGCGTTCGCGCCCTTCCGCTTCATGCACACCGGGCACCTCCATATGCTCTCCACCCAGTGGTTCCCGCTGGCGCTGTGGGCGGTGTTCCGCCTGTCGCGCGGGCCGGAGCGGCGGGGGCTGTACCTCACGATCGGCGCGTTCGCGCTCGTCATGATGGGGCTGTCGAGCGTGTACTACACCATGTTCATGGTGGTCGTTCTGGGGCTGTACGCTGTGTGGCGGCTGTGGACGACGTGGCACTCGGGCGAATTGCGCGCGTGGTGGGCGACGCGCCTGCGCGACAAG
>DASTEB010000358.1:0-4463 GCA_035710025.1 Chloroflexia bacterium | reverse complement strand
ATCAGCTTGAAAAGCTCAAGTATCTCCTGCGTGTCGTTGATGACGAGTATGCGCTTGCGCGTGCGGTTCTCCCTAGACACCGTTCACTCCCGATCTAGCGGCAGCCATCGCCTCGTTGACGTGAGGCTCGTCGCCGAATGTTTCAGTATAACGACGGGCGAACTCCTCGCGGGTGTACGTGTGGGCCTGTGTGCCGTAGTGCTCGATGGCATACACGGCGGCGAGGGCAGCCACCCGCCCGGCCCGGTGGATATCCATGCCGGCGTTGAGGCCGTAGACCAGCCCGCCCAGGTAAGCATCGCCCGCGCCAACCGGGTCGACCACCTCGCTCGCTGTAGCAGGCGGAATAACGGCGACCTCGTCGCGGGTCATGATGAGCGAGCCGTGCTTGCCCCTTGTCGTGACCACCATCTCGGCGAACTCGAGTATGTGCTGCTGGTCCATGCCGGTCTTGTCTTTGATCAGTTCGTACTCGTAGTCGTTCGCCACGACGACCTTTGCGCCCTGTACTCCCGAAGCGAGGTCTTCGCCCGACATCCGGATGATCTGCCAGATGGGCGAGTAAATATACGGCACGCCCATGTCCTGGCACTCGCGGGTGAAGCGGACGATAGGTTCTGGCTCGGTGGGGCCGATCACCACGAGGCCAAGCTCGTCGCGCGGCACAGACTTTAGCGTGCGCTGCTTGTCGTTGGCCATCGCGCCGGTGTAGAAGCCGGTGATCTGGTTGTTGTCCAGGTCGGTGGTGATGTAGCACGTCGCCGTGAACTCGTCGGGCACGACGTCCACGAAGCGGGTGTCTATGCCGTAAGAATGCAGCCACGCTTCGTAGTCAGCCCAGTCCTTCGCGCCGACCGAGGCAAACAGGGAGGGTGGGTCGCCGAGCAAAGCCATCGTGTAGGCGATATTGGCCGCGACTCCTCCCCGCTGGCGCTTGAGCGTGTCAACCAGGAAGGAAATATTGAGCATATGGATCTTCTCAGGCAGGATGTGGTCCTTGAAATGGCCTGGGAAGTTCATGATATTGTCGTATGCGACCGAGCCGGTGATGAATGTGCTCATGTGGGGGTTGTGTTATGCCGGTGCGGGCAGGGCATGGCCCCACCTTACAGGACGGCGCTCCCTTCGATAGATTGTGCCTCTGCAGGGGCGGTCTCGCTGCGTGCGTGTGCCGCCTGTTGCGCCCTCAGCAAGCTCTCTGTGTAAGGTGGGCGCGCTACGCCGGACTCCGTGATTATAGCACTAATAAGGCCAGACGGGGTTACGTCGAACGCAGGGTTGTACACGGCCACCCCGTCGGGCGCGAGCAGCACTCCGCCGTGGTGGGTGATCTCGGCGGCCTTGCGCTCCTCGATGGTGATGGCGCGGCCGTCGGCCAGCGACAGGTCTAGCGTCGACACCGGGGCGACCATGTAGAACGGGATGCTGTGGGCGCGGGCCAGCACGGCCAGCCCGTAGGTGCCGATCTTGTTCGCGGCGTCGCCGTTGGCCGCGATACGGTCGGCCCCCGTAATGACGGCGTCCACGCGCCCTGCCGCCATGACCGATGCCGCCATGTTGTCGGCAATCAGCGTGCATGGCACGCCCCAGCGGGTAAGCTCCCACGCGGTCAGGCGCGCGCCCTGCAGCAGCGGGCGGGTCTCGTCCACCCAGACGTGCAGGCTCTTGCCCTGTTTATAGGCCGTGTAGATGATACCGAGCGCCGAGCCTATGCCCCCGGCGGCGAGGGGGCCCGCGTTGCAGTGGGTCAGCACGTTCATGCCGTCGCGCAGGAGCGCCGCGCCGTGCTCACCCATGCGGGCGTTGGCCGCCGTGTTGTCCGCGTCGATAACGCGGGCAGCGGCGTAAACTGCCTGGCGCACGGCGTCCACACGCGAGGGCGAGGCCAGCCGGGCGGCGTCCAGCACGCGGTCGAGCGCCCAGGCGAGATTGACGGCGGTTGGCCGGGTGGCGCGCAGCTCAACAGCGGCAGCTTCGAGGTCGCGGAGGAGGGTTGGCACGTCGGTAGCGCCGGTCAGATCGGCGGCGAGGCACAGGCCGTAGGCGGCGGCGATACCGATGGCAGGAGCGCCGCGCACGCGCAGGGTGAGGATGGCCTCGGCGAGCGCATCAATCGAGCGGCACTCTATATAGGTAAGCTGCCGGGGGAGGAGGGTCTGGTCGACCAGGCGAACAGGGCCGCCGGGCGTCCATTCGACGGGCGCGGGCACGGCGGTCTGCTCAAGGCTGATGTTATGCAGGTTTTGGGTTGTGTTGCCCACCATATGCTGTATGTTTGCACCTGGCCGCGCCGTCGGGCGCACAAAAAAAGCTCTCTCGAGGTGAGAGAACTGAGCATGGCGAAGCTACGAGTCTCTCTCATCTCTCAGGCTAGTGCCTGACGGATTTGGCACCGACGGTCGTACTGTTGCCATACAACTGTGCGACCCGGTTGCCGGGCTTCACGGGGCCGGTCCCTCCGCCCATCTCGATAAGAGTCTACGGCTATAGATTTGTAACGCAGGGGTTATTTTATCACGCGGCGCGGGGCGATGTCAAGGCGAACGTGATACGGAATCAGGGCAAACGCATCTAGATTGGTTGAGGACCGAGAAGTACCTTGAGAAGGTAATCATGGCTGATTACCCCATCTACCTCCCGCTCTGCTTCTATCATGCCTATGCTCCTGAGCTTGGGCCACTTCTCAAGGGTAGCAGACCGACCGCGTAATTGCCCTAAAGGGCTGAGTTTCATCTCCGGAGACTTGCAGCTTCATGCAGCTTGATCCTTATCTGAGTTCCCGCTGTTATCCCCTATGCAGATCCGCTTGCGCTGCAATGAGTTACGATATCTCTTGCCGTACCTTCCTCACTCTGATATCCTGAATTTCGCCTAAGTACCAGTTAGGCGAAGACATGGGCCGCTGAGGAGGATCACGATGCGCGTGCTGTTCGTTTGCTTGCCTGCGACGGGCCATCTCTTGCCCCTCCTGCCGCTGGCCGGCGCACTCCGCGAAGGCGGGCATGCCGTCGCCTTCGCCACTGCCGCAGGCTTCGCTCCCCACGTTGAGCGCGCCGGTTTCCCGACCATCGCAGCCGGGAGGGAGAAGGAAGACTGGGACGCCCTCTCAAGGACGGCTTTTGACGAGGCGCTGCCAGAGTGGGACTGGGACGAACGCATTGCAGCCTTCGGCGCCCGAGTCTTTGCCGGCGGCATCGCCCAGAGGCTTATCGAGGACCTCCCCTCCGCTCTCGCCGCATGGCGGGCGGACCTTGTGGTGCACGAGGACACCGCGCTCGGCGCCGCCATCGCCGCGGAACGGGAGGGCCTACCGCACGTGCGGGTGATGATCCTCGCCGCGGGGCCGGCCCATCCGCTCTACGCGCGGCTCGATGAGGCGATCGGCGCGCTGCGGGACCGCAACGACCTCCAGCCCGCCTCAGCGGACTCGACTCTCCATCGCTACCTACTGCTGTATCCCTTCCCGCCGAGTCTGCTGCTTCCCGGCCGGCCGGTCCCCGCTACTCTCCGGCCGGTCCGCCCCGCGCTCCCACCTCCCTCGGACGACGTGGCGCCAACGTGGCTTGAGGACCTCGGGCGCGGGGGGCGACCGGTGGTCTACGCGACGCTCGGGACACTCTTCAACGGTCCCAACAATGACGCTATCTTCGAGGCTTACCTCGGGGCGCTGAGGGATGAGCCGGTGGACGCCGTTGTCACCGTCGGGGCTGACCGTGACCCCGCCGAGTTCGGCCCGCAGCCGCCGCACGTGCATGTGGTGCGGTACGTTTCGCTAGCGACAGTTCTGCCCCGCTGCGACCTGGTGCTTAGCCACGGCGGTTCGGGCACCGTAGTGGCCGCCTTCGCGCATGGGCTGCCGCAGGTCGTCGTCCCGATCTTCGCCGACCAGCTGGAGAACGCAGCACGCGTGGAGGCGCTCGGTGCCGGCCAGGTACTAGGGCGCGAAGCACGGACCCCCGAGGCGGTCCGCAAGGCGGTGCGCGCCGTGCTGGCCGACCCTACCTATCGGCGGAGGGCGGAGCGAATCCGCGACGAGATCAGAGCGTTGCCGGGACTGGAGGAGACGGTCACCCTTCTGCAGCGGCTGGCAGTCGCCGGGCGGCAGTAAACCGCGACCTTCAAATGAGTATGTCAGCACGCACAGCCTGATGGCCTGCGACCGAGCTAGCGCGCACGATGTCCCCGTGGCTACCGGCTCCACGCCGCCCGAAGCCCGCAGAACTACTGTTCACACTACGGGAGCCTGTTACTTTGCACTTTGTAGCAGTAATGTTGGCTCTAGCACTAACGGCGGTTCAAAGCTAGACATGGCAGCAAACCACGGTTCAACTGCCGTCGAGATGGGTCTATTAGCCCGAATCTGAGCAGTTGGCAGGCATACTAGCTGGTGTAGCCGCACTTTTTCGCTTCTTTCGACTTGATTCCGATCTAGATGCGTTTGCCCTGGATACGGAATGTGCGCG
>DASTEB010000357.1:0-6227 GCA_035710025.1 Chloroflexia bacterium | reverse complement strand
GAGCGCTGGGAGATGAGCACAGGTGGGACTGAGTTCGAGCTCGAGGTCTACCAGGTGAATAATGTCGGCGTGCAATTGGGTAGTTGGTCACGGTGGTATGGGGAGTTGGATCACGCCCAGGCAGCCATTACGAAGTTGTATGCCGAAGCGCGTTCCAAGGTGGAACCCTCAGATCCGCCCGGCGGACAAATCCGTGGCAACAAATCGACAGACACCAACTTGGCTGGTGACAAGCCCGCGAAGCGGGCGTAGGAATGTAGCCCAGGGTAACACCCTGGGATGAGCACCCCAATGAACTCCGGCCCGCGAAGGCGGGCTTATGAGCCCTGCCGCGCAGCGGGGTACATGGCACACAACTACACCGGAGGTATGGTCACACATGGACAGGTTCGGCTTCTACGGCAAGATCACCGTCCACCCGGGGCAGCGCGACGCCCTGGTTGCCATCCTGCTGGACGCCGCGGCCATCCTGCGCAACGTGCCCGGCTGCGACCTCTACATCGTCAACACCTCGCCCACGGAACCTGACACCATCTGGGTGACCGAGGCATGGCACAACCGCGAAGCTCATCAAGGCTCGCTCACTCGGGACGACGTAAGGGCGCTTATCGAGCGGGGCAGACCGATGATCGCGGGCGGTGAGCGCATTGAGGTAGTGCCCGTGGGCGGCAAGGGCCTGTCTGAGGAGTAGGGAGAGCGATATGAGCGCACGCGAGCAGGCAGGGGAAGTGACCCTGCGCAAGGTACAGGACGCCGACCTCCCGGTGTTCTACGAGCAGCAGCTTGACCCCGAGGCTAACTACATGGCCGCCTTCACCCCCGCCGACCCAACAGATCGCGCCGCGTTCGAGGCGCACTGGGCCAGGATACGGGCGGACGGCAGCGTGACCAACCGCACCATCCTGCTCGACGGGGAGGTTGCCGGGCACGTCGCGAGCTACACCGACGCCGAGTTCGGCAAGCCCGAGGTCACCTACTGGCTCGGGCGCGAGTACTGGGGCCGGGGCGTGGCGACCCGGGCGCTGTCGGCATTCCTGCGCGAGCAGACCACGCGCCCCATTTACGGCCGCGCCGCCCGTGACAACGCCGCTTCGATCCGCGTGCTCACGAACTGCGGGTTCAGATTACAGGGCTTCGACAAGGGCTACGCCGCGGCACGCGACGAGGTGATAGAGGAAGCGATCCTCGTGCTGGAGTAGCCGTCACTCACACCACAACGACCAGAGGCAACCACAATGGCAAATATCGACATAGCGCGGCGGCGGCTGCGCAACCAGCGCGTATCGGGCGAGCCGCTCGACAGTCCCGAGGACCTCGTGCGCTGGCTGGGCGCCGTGCAGTCGCAGGAGTACCTGGCCGCCAAGTGGGCTATGGGCCAGCGCCTGCGCGACACTACCGACCCCGATCTCGACCAGGCATTCAACGACGGGGCGTTCCTGCGCACCCACGTCATGCGCCCCACCTGGCATTTCGTATTGCCCGAAGACATCCGCTGGATGCTCGAGTTGACCGCACCGCGCATCAAGGCGGGACTCAGGGCCAGACACCTGGAGCTTGAGCTAGGCCCCGGCGTGTTCTCCCGCAGCAACGACGCGCTGGTGAAGGCACTGCGGGGTGGGCGCAGCCTTACCCGGCAGGAACTCAAGGAGGTGCTGGCGAGCGCCGGTATCGACATGAGCGCACCCGAGCGGCTCAGCCACATAATGTCGTACGCTGAACTTGATATGGTGGTGTGCAGCGGTCCGATGCGCGGCAAGCAGCAGACCTACGCCCTGCTGGACGAGCGCGCACCCGACGCGAAGAGCCTGCCCCGTGAAGAGGCGATTGCCCTGCTCACCCGCCGCTACTTCACTAGCCACGGCCCGGCCACGGTGAAAGACTACGTGTGGTGGTCGGGGCTGACCACTGCCGACTGCCGCTTGGGCATCGAGATGGTCAAAGGTGACCTTGTGAGCGAGGAGGTGGACGGGCAGACCTACTGGTCGGGCACCGACTCGCCGCCCGAAGCGCACCCGCCGTCGGCGGCTTACCTGCTGCCCAACTTCGACGAGTACGGCGTGGGCTACGCCGACCGCAGCGCCCACTTCGACGAGGAGCACACAGACAGCGTGAACCTGCGGGGCGGGCTTGCCCTGGGCAACATCGCCGTTATCGGCGGGCAGATCAAGGGCGAGTGGAAGCGCACGATGGGCAAGACCGTGGTATTCGAGGTGAAGGTCTACACGGAGTTGGACCGGGCCGAGCGTGACGCGCTGGAGAAGGCGGCCGAGCGCTACGGCGCGTTCGCCGGAGTGCCGGTCGAGCTACGGGTGAGCACGCCCGGCGCGGCATGAGCGCGTATGTTGAGCGGTGGGCACTCCCGGCCGTTGGAGACTATACTTGTATGATGGAGACCCTCATATCCCGGCTGCAAGAGCGACTCGACAGCCGGAATGACGCAAAGACCAGGGCGTGGTGGGAAGCCTACATGAAGGGGGTTATCCCGTTCAGGGGCGTGAAGATGGAGGCGATACGGCAGGAGCTACACGCCTGGCTTGCTGCCGAAGGCATCGCCCAACTCCTATCCGGCGAGGAACAGAAGGCGCTGGCTCTGTCGCTGTTCCGAGAATCGTGTAGCGAGGACAAGCTGGCGGGCGTGCTGTACTTCGCGGAAGTGCTGGTGCCCTGTGGCCTCGTGGACTGGCGCGCCGACCTCCCACGGCTGGGCGCGCTGTTCGTCGAGGGACATATCTACGAGTGGGGTACCTGCGACTGGCTCTGCGTGAAGGTGCTCGGTCCGCTGGCCGCACGCGAAGGGCCTGAGTGCGCCCGTGCTATATCGGAGTGGCGCCGCGCGGATAATATGTGGCAGCGCCGGGCGGCGGGCGTGGCGTTCGTGAACCTTGCCCCGCGTGGCGAGGCCAACTTCCCCGGCTTCACCGACATGCTGCTAGAGACGTGCGCAGCCACCGTGCGCGACCCTCAGCGCTTCGCGCAGACAGGCACGGGCTGGGTGCTGCGCGAGTTGAGTCGTGCCGAGCCTGAGCGCGTGGCCGCGTTTGTCAGCGACAATATTGGCTATCTCTCGCGGGAAGCCTTCAATTACGCCACTGCGCGTCTGCCTGACGAGGTGAAGAGCGCCCTGAAAGAGCGAATCGGCAAGCCCGACGCGAAGCGAGCCCAACTGAAGCCGCGCCCCGGCAGCGTTGCGGCACAGTAGACAAGCCATGCCCGCCACACAGCTACAGGCAAAAGAGAAGCCGCTCGCCATCCTGCGGCGCAGGACGCAGAGCACCCGCCTGCGGGCGTACGTGGCGCTGGCGGTCGGTATACTGTGCATCGGCTTCTCGGCCATCTTCACTAAGTGGGCCGACCTGCCAGGGTCGGTGTCGGCGTTCTACCGCGTGCTGATCGCCACCGCCGCGCTCACCATCCCCTACCTGCTGTACGTGTACCGGCGCAGGCAGCGCGAAAAGCTGCTGGGCATCGAGGAGCGGGCGCCGCGCATGGGTTGGGCGCTGTTCGGCGTCACGGTGTTGGCCGGGCTTTTCTTCGCGCTCGACCTCGTCTTCTGGAACACCGCGCTGCTCGTTACCTCTGCCGCCAACGCCACGCTGCTGGGCAACCTGTCGACCGTGTGGGTCAGCCTGGGAGCGCTGGTGCTGCTGCACGAGAGCCTCAAGCGCAGGTTCTGGCTCGGCATGGTGATCGCGGTGGCCGGCACGGCCATCATCGTGGGGCGCGACGTGTTCGCCCACCCCGATCTCGGTTGGGGCGACCTGCTGTCGGTCGGCTCCAGCCTGTTCTACGCGGGCTACCTGCTGAGCACCAACCGGGCGCGCCGCCGCATGGGCACCATGCCTTTCATGTGGATCTCGTCGGTGGCGGCCACCGTCATTCTGCTCGGGTTCGTGCTCGTCATGGGCGAGCAACTTACCGGGCTTTCTGCGGACCAGTGGTGGTCGCTCATACTGCTGGGGCTGGTGTCGCACGCGCTCGGCTGGATGGCGATCAACTACTCGCTGGGCCACCTGCCCGCCTCGCTCGCCTCGGTCACGCTCCTGTCGCAGCCGGTGATCACCGCGCTGCTGGCAGTGCCCCTGCTGGCGGAGGCGCTGTCAGCCTACCAGATCGTGGGCGGCGGGCTTGTGCTGGCCGGCATCTATATCGTCAACCGCCGGTAATCTCCACATCCCGGGCAAACAGAACGGGAGGTCGTAAGACCTCCCGCGCTGCCTAAGCTCCTACGCCGGGCGGCCCGGCCTGAGCCGCGACCACCCCGCGAGGCGAGTTATCTCCGTTACGGTCGTGCCGCTTCGCAGTTCGGGAAGAACGTGTTAGCCACGATCTTCGATGCCTGCCCCCTGGTCACACCGTTGTTCGGTCGGAAGTAAGGCCTGTTCTCACTGTCGCACGGCTCGTTCGGTAGCTGCCCGCAGGGGTACCCTGAGATTGCGTTCGGGCGGTTTGCCAGCAGCCGCTCGGTGACATCCCAGAACGTGTGCCCATACGGCACATCGGCAAAGGTGTACTCCTGGTTGGGCACCGGGCCGAACCCTGCGGACTCGACGTCTATCTTCACGAGCTGGCCGCGTGTAGCGCCGTTGTTGGGCCGGAAGTACGGCCTGTTGTCCGGCGGCACGCAAGGCTCGTTAGGATCGACGCCGCACTGGTACCCGCCGACGATACCGCGAGTGTACAGCCTCTCGATGTACTCCCAGAAGGGAGAGCCATATTCCACGTCCTCGAAGGACTGCTGGGTGGGCGGCACCTCCTCGTTGAACCCGGCGGAGAGGGACACGATCTTGGCGATCTGGCCTCGCGTCACGGGGTTGTTGGGGCGGAAGTAGGGGTCGTTGTTGGCGTTGCACGGCTCGAAGTCACCACCGCAGGGGTAGCCGGAGATGATGCCCTGGCAGGCGAGGCAGCGCACGAACGGGTAGAAGGTGTTGGTGGGCGGCACGTCGGTGAACTCCAGCGTGCAGGCGGTGGGGGTGGCGGTCGGCGCGCCCGGAGTGTTGGTGGCCGCAGGAGAGGTAGCAGTGGCAGTGCCCGCAGGCGTGGTGGCCGTAGCCGTGGCCGGAGGCGTGGTTGCGGTTGCAGTGGCCGGAGGCGTGGTTGGCGTGACCGTGATGCATGCCGTGCCGGGGATGAGCAGGTTGGAGGTGGTATACGTGCCCGAGCCGGTGTAGCCCGAGACCACGATGATCCGTCCGTCCTGCAGCGTGCCCTGGGCGTGGGCCATGCGCGGCTCAAGCTGCGCGGGACCCTCGGTCCAGGAGTTGGTGGCGATGTCGTAGATGCGCGTGCGGCTGATCGGGTCGAACGAGGTGTCGCCGCCAACCAGCACGAACAGCTTGCCTGTCTGGTAAGGCGAGATACCGGCGTAGTTGCCGTAGCCCGCCACGCCGAACGGTGCCAGCGTGGTCCAGGAGCTGGCCGCCGGGTCGTACCTCAGCAGCGCGTCGTCGGCCGAGAAACCGGCCCCGATCACGCCGCCCGCCGTGTAGATGTAGTTGCCCACCACCGTGCCGTTCAGGTTAGAGCGGCCCGCGGGAAGAGCAGCACCCGTCGACCAGGTGTTGGTGGCGATGTCGTAGATGTAGTTGGTGTTCACCACTACGTTGAAGTCGTCGCCGCCCATCACGTAGAACTTGTTGTTGTAGATCACGCCCGCCGCAGCTTCCACAGCGCTCGGCATGGAGGGGCCGAACGACCAGGTGTTAGAGGCGATGTCGTAGATCTGCAAGGTCGAAGTGATGGCGTTGGAGCCGATGTAACCGCCTGCCACGTACATCTTTGTGCCCGTGACGCCCACGGCACCCTGTCCCACCGCCACCGGCAGAGGAGCCAGTGCAGTGAAGGTGTTGGTGGCGGGGTTGAAGCGGTTGACGTTAGGTACGGGGATGTTGGTGGCGTCCTGCCCGCCTGCAACGTAGAAGTTGCCGTTGGCGGGAGATACGCCGCCCTGCACCGCGTACACGCCGGGGTTATATGCCGGGCCGGTGGTCCAGGTCGGGTTGCCGCCGCAAGGCGTGGCCGTCGCGGTCGGAGGCGTACCGGTCGGCGTACCACCACCGGTGGTGGTGATATCCACGCAGAAGCCACCGGCGATCTGGCCGGAGTCGCCGCCGAGGTCGTCCACCACGAAGAGGTTCCAGTTGCCGTTGGCAGGCGTGCCGTCGAACACCGACAGCGACGAGCCGTAGGGCGGGGCGGGTGCGGGGGACGGGAAGGTGTCGGCGGTG
>DASTEB010000356.1:0-9195 GCA_035710025.1 Chloroflexia bacterium | reverse complement strand
AAGGACGACATATGAACACTGGAGAACAGATGGAGCCAGTCGTCGAGACGGCTCGAGAAGAGCTTACGCTTGCTTCGGTGGATGGCCACCCGGACGCCGACACCCACGTGCCGACTGTGGACGAGGCGATCGCGCCCGCCGAGAAACTGCCGCCCCTGTGGCGCAACCGCGACTACATGCTCCTCTGGAGCGGGCAGGTCGTGTCGGCGCTCGGCTCATCCATGTCCAACATCGTCTTCCCACTGCTCATCCTGGCACTTGCGAACGAAGACCCCGCGCTGGCGGGTATCGCCGCGACCCTGGCGGGTCTGGCGGGCGCGCTCGCCTCGCTGCCCTACCTCATCTTCAGCCTGCCGGTCGGCGCGCTTATAGACAGATGGGACCGCAAGCGCGTGATGATCATCTGCGACCTGCTCCGGGCCGTGAACTTCGCGACCATCCCTATCGCGATGTTCACGGGCACGCTGACCATCTGGCAGCTATTCGCCAACGCCTTCATCGAGGGGACTTTCTTCGTCTTCTTCAACATAGCCGAGGTGGCCGCCCTGCCCCGCGTGGTGCAAAAGCGCCAGCTACCCCAGGCCAGCGCGCAGAACGAGGCCGGTTTCATCGCCGCGTTTGCAGCAGGTCCCCCGCTCGGCGGCTTCCTCTTCGGAACCGTAAGCCGCGCCCTGCCGTTCATCATCGACGCCGTGTCCTACGCCTTCTCCGTCGTTTCCCTGCTCTTCATAAAGACCAAGTTCCAGGGCGAGCGTAAGGTTGAGGAGCGGCATATCATGGCCGAGATCAAGGAGGGGCTGTCCTGGCTGTGGCAGCACCCTCTCATCCGCTATATGGCCCTGCTGACCGGCGCGTCGAACTTCGTCGGCTCGGCCACCGGGCTGATTTTGATCGTGATGGCGCGGCAGATGGGTGCCAGCGAAACCGAGATCGGCTGGATGTTCACCATCGGGTCGTTGGGCGGCATCGCCGGGTCGGTGCTCGGCGGACAGATACAGAAACGCTTCACATTCGGCCAGGTGATCATCACGGTCGGCTGGGTGAACCTCATGCTGCTGCCCCTGTACCTGCTCGCGCCCAACTTCTTCTTCCTGGGCGTGGTCTCGGCATTTATCTTCATGATGAGCCCGATCTACAACGTGGTACAATTCAGCTACCGGCTCGCGCTAATCCCCGACGAGCTGCAGGGCCGCGTCAACTCGACCTTCCGTCTCGTCGCGTTCGGCTTCCAGCCTATGGGCCAGGCGCTGGCGGGCGTGCTAATCGACAGCATCGGCACC
Source organism: Chloroflexia bacterium (assembly GCA_035710025.1). Taxonomy (GTDB): domain Bacteria; phylum Chloroflexota; class Chloroflexia; order QHBQ01; family JADMIH01; genus JADMIH01. The sequence goes on along the minus strand of DASTEB010000356.1, from coordinate 7,915 downwards.
ACGGGCGCGATCCTGTTCTATGTCGCGTGGGCGGGCGTGTTCGCCGTCGTGACTACCCTGAACTCACACGTGAGGAACGCAAGGCCGATCGAGCAGGTCGTGGCCGAGCTGTAGCGCTCAGGGTCATCTGCCCACGGAGGCACGAGCATCACGAACACGACACCCACAGCCCCGGCCGGTCCGCCCGCCGGGGCATCGCACGCCGAAAAGCTGCCTTCGCTGTGGGGCAACCGCGACTTCCTGTTCCTGTGGAGCGGCCGCACGGTTTCGCACGTGGGCAGCGCGGCATCGGGCGTGGTATTCCCACTGCTCATCCTGTCCATAACGGGCGACAACGCGTTGCTCGCGGGCATCGCAGTTGCCCTGGGAACGCTACCGTACGTGCTTCTCAGCCTGCACGCCGGGGCGCTTGTGGACCGCTGGGACCGAAAGCGCGTGCTGATCTGGTCAATGGCCCTGCGTGCCGCCAACATAGCGAGCGTAGTGGTCACCCTGTCCGCCGGCTCGATCACGCTGTGGCAACTGTATCTTAACGCCCTGATTGAGGGAACGCTGGTGGTATTCACCGGCATCGCAGCGACTGCCGCCTTGCCCCGCGTTGTTCCGAAGCTGCAGCTTCCGGATGCCAACTCGCAAAGCCTTGCCGCCGACACTCTTGCCCAGATGTCGGGGCCTGCGCTCGGTACCTGGCTCTACCAGGCGGTGAGTCGCGCCGCGCCGTTCTTGCTCGAGGTCGTGAGCTACTTGATGTCGGCCGTCCTGATGTTATTCATCAGGCGAAGCCTGCAAGGGGAGCGTGTGCCCACGCAATCGAGCCTGCGCCAGGAGATCGCGCGGGGTTGGATCTGGTGGTGGACCCAGCCATTCCTGCGCTCGATGGCCTACATCAACAGCGGGTTGCACCTGGTACTGCCCGCCCTCACACTGCTTATCATAGTGCGCGCGAAGGACGTGGGCGTGCCGGACGGGTCGGTCGGCCTGCTGTTTACCGCGGGCGCATTGGGTGGACTGGCCGGGGCGCTCGTGGGGCCGCGGCTGCAGCGGCGCCTGTCATATGGTCGTGCAGTGCCCGGCATCATTCTGTACCAGGCTCTCACCTTCCCGCTCCTTGCAGTCGCGCCCGCACCGGTGGTGCTCGGGCTTGCGTTCTTTCTGGTCGAAGCAGCGCCGCCCGCGTACGACGTCGTCCAATACAGTTACCGACTGGCGCTGATCCCTGACGAGCTGCAGGGCCGCGTGAATAGCTCGTTCCGTCTGCTGGCGTGGGGCACGAGGCCGGTGGGCGCGCTGCTCGCCGGATTCCTGCTGGAGTGGGTCGGCGGCATGGTCACCGCGCTATTGTATGCGGCGCTGCTGCTGAGCCTGTCGCTCGCGGCGTTCGCAAACCGGCACATCAGAAACGCCCCGCCACTGGCCGAAGTGGCGCGGCAGTCATGAGAGGAGGCACCGAAATGGAGGACAACACGAGTAGGGCGCTCTACGTGGTGAGCACGTAGGTTCGGGAGGACCGGCTCGAAGAGTGGTACGGATGGCACGCTGAGGTACACATACCGGACGTGGCTGCACAGCCCGGCGTCATCCGGGCAACCCGCTACCGGGTAATGGAGGACAACATGCCCCAGGAATGGACCGCTCAATACGTGACGGTGTACGAGTTCGAGAGCCTGGCCGCCTTCGAGGCCTACCGCTCGAGCGACGAAGCCGCCCGGCTGCGCGCCGACCACACCGACCGCTACGGAGCGTCTGTCAGGTTAGCGCGTGAGGTGCTGGTGGAGGACGTCGTCGTGAGCGGGTCGGCGACGCGCGAAACGAGCGATTGACGACTAAGGTCGAGGATGGGAAACAGGGGCCCCCGGCACCACACGAGGACCCCTGCTCCGCAGGAAGGAGAGCTAAGGCAACCGTCCCGTCGGTCTACCTTAGCCGGAAGTATCGGAGTATCACGAAGTTGCCATTGGCGTTGCCCCTAAAGGTCAGTCAAATAGCCCGCGGGCGGCTGCATAGCAGTCGTCCAGGGCAGCAACCTGGGTTGCTTCGGGCGCCGTTGCCCGGATGGGTGTGTGGGAGGTAGGCAGACCTAATGATGCGCTGTAACGTTGGTGGCGGACAGCCCCAGGGTGCTCACGCGCCGCTGCAGTGAAACCCGCAGAAGCACGGTCCCTGAGGTGCGTCTTTTGCCCTGTCTGCCCGTGGTACATAGAGAATACCCAACAATTATGACTATGTCAAGTAGGATTACAATAATCGGTATGCTGTTACGTGATAATGTCAGCGAAAGCCGCCGCCCGGTGCGCTACCCGGTTCGTCCAGGGACGCCTGTAAGTGTTTTTTCGCTGCCTGTGAGCGATCTCTCGGCTCGCCCGCGATTTGACTTACATTGCCCTGCTTCGCCATCGAACCGGCCGAGAGACTGCCCTTCCGCCGAGTCAACTCCGCCTCGATTAAGATGTTGCGCACCGTCGAGCGCGATACCCTGATCCCCTCGTTCTCGGCCAGGAGCTGCTGAAACCTGTGCTGGCTCTCGCCCGCGTATTTCGTTCGCGCGAGCTCCGCCACCCTGGCGCGTACCTCGTCGGGCAGGCGGGACGCTGGCCGGCGGCCCCGGTTGCCGTGCGCCAGGCCGGCCAGGCGCCGCTCCCGGTAGGCCGCCACGATCCGGTACATCTGGCGCTCCGATACGCCCAGCGACTCGGCAGCCTGCTTCACCGTAAGGGCGCCGGTTGCCACCCTCCTCACAATCTCAAGGCGCTCACGGTCCTTGTCATTCAGCTTGACTAATCGTTCGCTCAAGCCGCTCACCTGCCTCCTGGGCACTGACCAGACAATCACGGTGCTCATGCCCTCAGGATAGCGGCGTGCAGGGCGCGCGGCATCAGACGAAAAGATTAATCTGGGGCAAGTGGCTCAAGTCGACAGCGCGGTACTCAGGCGCGAGTATAGAACGCAAGTGCTATAACTACGTGCAAAACGGCCGCCGATGTGGTATAATTGTAGGTACCGACCAATAGCCGTGAATTGTGGAAAACGCGCGACGGAGGAACTGGAATCTTGACACCAAACAAAGAATATAACGCCCTATCCATTGAAGTGCTGGAGGGGTTGGAGCCTGTACGCAAGCGTCCCGGTATGTACATCGGCGGCACCGACGTGCATGGCCTTCACCACCTCGTATATGAGATCGTGGACAATTCGGTTGACGAGGCTATGCAGGGCTTCGGCAACCGCATCAACATTACAATTCACGCCGACGACAGCGTGTCCGTGCGCGACTTCGCCCGCGGCATCCCCACCGACCCGCACCCCAAGATGAAGGTGTCGGCCCTCGAGGTGGTCATGACGACCCTGCACGCGGGCGGTAAGTTCGACAGCGGCGCGTACGTCCAGTCGGGCGGTCTGCACGGCGTAGGCGCCTCCGTGGTCAACGCGCTCTCCGAATGGTGCCGTGTGGAGGTGCGCCAGAAGGGCAAGGTCTTTGTGCAGGAGTACGAGCGCGGCGTCGCCAAAGGCCCCGTCAAGCCCGTGGGCAAGGCCTCCGACACCGGCACGCTCACCGTCTTCAAGGCCGACCCCACCATCTTCGACAACATCGACTATGAATACGACACCCTTGCCCAGCGCTTCCGCGAGATGTGCTACCTGAACAAGGGTCTCATGATCGTGTTCAAGGACGAGCGCTTCGGCAAGGAAAACGAGCTTACCTTCTACTTCGAGGGCGGCGTGATGAGCTTCGTGCGCCACCTGAACAAGAACCGCAAGACGGTGTGCGACCCCATCTATATCGAGCGCAAGGTCGGCACCTCGGTGGCCGAGATCGCCCTGCAGTACAACGACTCGTTCTCGGAGTCGGTGTTCTCGTTCGCCAACAACATCCACACCATTGACGGCGGCGCCCACCTCACTGGCTTCCGCGGCGCGCTCACCCGCACGCTGAACGACTACGCCCGCAAGTCCAATATCCTCAAGGAGCAGGACTCTAACCTGTCCGGCGACGACGTGCGCGAGGGCCTCACCGCCATCGTGTCGGTGCGCCTGTCCAACCCCCAGTTCGAGGGCCAGACCAAGGGCAAGCTGAACAACGCCGAGATCAAGAACGTGGTCGAGCAAGCCACTTCCGAAGGGTTGATGCAGTACCTCGAGGAGAACCCCTCCGACGCCCGCCGCATCATCGAGAAGGCGCTCACCGCCGCCCGCGCTCGCGACGCTGCCCGCAAGGCGCGCGACGTGGTCCGCAAGAACGCGGGCGAGTCTTCCACGCTGCCCGGCAAGCTGGCCGACTGCTCCGAGCGCGACCCCGCCCGCTCCGAGCTGTACATTGTAGAGGGCGTGTCGGCAGGCGGTACCGCCAAGCAGGGCCGTGACCGCCGCACCCAGGCTGTGCTCCCGCTGCGCGGCAAGATCCTCAACGTCGAGAAGGCGCGCCTGGACAAAATGCTGGCCAACGAGGAGATCAAGGCGCTGATCACCGCGCTCGGGGCGGGCATCGCGGACCTGTGGGACGAGAGCAGGCTGCGCTACCACCGCGTGATCATCATGACCGACGCCGACGTGGACGGCAGCCACATCCGCACGCTGCTGCTCACATTCTTCTTCCGCCACATGCCCCAGCTGATCTCCGGCGGCTACCTGTACATCGGCATGCCGCCCCTGTACCGCGTGTCGAGCGGCAAAGAGGAGCACTGGGTGTACACCGACCGCGAGCTTGACGATGTGCTCAAGAAGATGAGCAACAAGGACAAGGTGAACCTGCAGCGCTACAAGGGTCTGGGCGAGATGAACGCCGAGCAGCTGTGGTCGACTACCATGAACCCCGAGACGCGCACCATCGGCCAGGTGACCATCGAGGACGCGCTGGTGGCCGACGAAACGTTCGACATGCTCATGGGCAACGTCGTGGCCCCGCGCAAGCGCTTCATCCAGACCCACGCGGCCAACGTTAAGAACCTGGACGTGTAATCACGATTGCGGTACACCCGCATACGTGGACTCTGAACAATCGGGTAGCCATCGCGTTGCGGTGGCTGCCCTCTATTGTGCTCTAAATTGGCGCGACTTCTCCGGCTGCTCGCTCTCACTTCTCACTATGGATGATTACTAGCGCGCCCGGGCCGTGTGTACTACCTAGTGGCGCAGTTGTGTCAGCATGAGCGGAAGGAGGCTATCTCGACATCGCGCCGGCTTAAAACCGGTGAATCGTCTCGGGATACGTCGACGGCACCTTCCGCTGGGGCAATGACATCACCCGCGGCCAGCTCAGCTAAGTGGAGTACAACGCGCCGCACCTTGCTCCCTAGCCCTAGCCCTGGACCGGTCCGCAAGAAATCAGGTGTTACGCGCTGTTTCGAGTGCGTGGGCCCCTTTTACATCGCACGAGCGATGCCGTGGTTTCACCGCGTGAAAGCAGGTGAAGCGGGCTGTGGTATAATTCCCTCGGGCGTCGTCACGCGCCAAGTGTCATGCGGCGCGACTATAGCGCGACGCGGTACGGGTGTGTATCCTTTCTTGCCGGAGTGATACAGAATGGCATACGGGGCGTTCGATGGCCCTGAGGCTGTCGCGACGGGCGGCACACGTCAGGCGGCGGAACAGCTTCGCGACGTCGAAGAGCGTTTCCGGGCCGTCTGGGAGAACGCCGGCGACGCTATGGCACTCTCCGATCCGGACGGTACAGTTCTCGCCGCGAACCCCGCATACCTCCAGCTTTACGGCTATTCGGCCGAGGAAGTTGTGGGCCGGAACTTCGCCGTCATCTTCCCCCCGGAAGTGCGCGAGTGGGCAAACAGCGAGTATCGCAGGACGTTCGCCGACCCGGTCATCGCCCCGTCGGTTGACGCGACGATCCGGCGCAAGGACGGCACAACTCGCGTGGTGGACTCGCGTTACACCTTCATCACGCGCGACGGCGAGCGCATCGCCATGATCTCAATCGTGCGCGACATCACCGAGCGCGTCCAGATGGAACAGCGCCTGCGCGCCAGCGAAGAACGCTTCCGCGTGGCCCTCAGCAAGTCCCCGGTCGTCGTTTCCACCCAGGACGCCGACCTGCGCTACACCTGGGTCTACAACCCTAACCCGGCCTTTGTCCCCGACCTGGCGCTGGGCAAGACCGACGCGGATTTCCTGCCCCCTGACGAGGCTGCTGACCTGACCGAAATCAAGAGCCGCGTTCTTGCCACCGGAGAGAACCTGCGCCGGGAAGTGGTCACTACGATTCACGGCCAGCGGTACTTCTACGATCTGATCGTCGAGCCTGTACGAGATGCCGACGGCCGGATAGTCGGCGTAACCTGCGCCGCGATCGATATCACCGACCGCAAGCACGCCGAAGAGGAGCGCGCCCGCCTGCTTGAGCGCGAGAAGCAGGCCCACGCCAAGGCCCGGCAGGCCGTCATGATGCGCGACCAGGTGCTCTCCACAGTCGCTCACGACCTTCGCAACCCCCTGACGTCCATCAAAGGCTACGCGCAGATCCTGCGCAACAGGGTTCTCCGCGACAAACGGTCCGGCTCGACCGGCGCTCAAACGTCGGCTGCCACCCACCCGCTCGAGCAGCTCCTGGCCGGCCTCTCCCAGATTGACGAAGCGGTCAACCGGATGAACGGCCTGATCAACGAGCTTCTCGACACGGCGCAGCTGCAGGTCGGCCGCCCCCTAGACCTGAACAGGGCTCCAACCGACCTGGTAGAGCTTGCCCGCGAGGCGGCCGAGGCCTGCCGGCAGAGCTCCGCCCGGCACACCGTTGACCTTCAGGCGCGCGTGCCCCGGCTCGTGGGCGAGTGGGACCGGCAGCGGCTTCGGCGCGCGGTGGACAATCTCCTGAGTAACGCCGTGAAGTACAGCCCCGAAGGTGGCGCCGTCGTGTGTACCGTCAGCTACGAGCACGACGACCCCGAGACAGGCTGGGCTGTGCTCACGGTGGAGGACCACGGCATCGGCATACCGGCCGCCGACCTGCCCCACATCTTCGATTGGTTTTATCGTGCAGGCAACGCTCCCGCCAATATCGGCGGCAGCGGCATCGGCCTTGCGGGAGCGCATCACATCGCGCAGCAGCACGGTGGCGCGCTCACCGTTGAAAGCGAAGAGGGTTCTGGCGCCAGCTTTATGCTGCGGCTCCCCCTGTAGCGCAATCTCTCGCAGCGGAACGCGGCAAGAGGCCGCACAGGAAATCTCCCGAGGTCACACGTCATGGCGACAACACTCGCCCCCGCTGCCTCACGCCCCCGCAACACCATCCGCGCGGCCGAGCGCAGCGCATTCAAGCTGCTCAACCGCTGCATGGTGCCCGCGCTGCGTGCAGGGCTAGCCCCCTTCTTTGGCAGCCCGTTCACCGGCTACTTCCTCCTGCTGCGTACCACAGGCCGCAAGACCGGCCTGCCGCGTTACTCCCCTCTGAATTACGCGCTCAGGGACGGATGTGTCTACGTGCTCGCGGGATTCGGCGAGGGCACGCACTGGCTAGCAAACCTGCGCGACGACTCACGCGTTCGTATCAGGCTGCCCGCATGCGAGTCTGACGGCACCGCCGAGGTCGTAGTCGGCCCGCGAGAGGCCACCCACATGGCCGTGGCGGTGGCGCGTAACAGCGGCATTGCCCTGCTCTTCGAGCATCCGCACTGCCTCTTCATGACCGGTGCCCAACTGGCACGCCGGCTGGAAGGGCGTCCGGTTGTGCGTATCTGCCCTGACGGCGCGCCCGTACAGACTGGCTCCTTCGACCCGGGCGGGCGCGGTTGGCTGCTGACGATTGGCGTGCAGGTCGCGGCACTGGCCCTGGTGTGGAGCCGGTTGTCACGCCGGAGTCGTGCGCGGGACGGTGAATTGCTGTGAACAAAGTGGACAATCCACTTGCCATCCGGCCTGAATCTTGCTACTATGGTCCCCGTAGAGTTCGCCCGGCCTCACAGCGTCGCGAGGC
>DASTEB010000355.1:0-2486 GCA_035710025.1 Chloroflexia bacterium | reverse complement strand
GTAAAGGGCACGCGGGCGTCCAGCACGATCCTGGTGACAGCCGTGCCCAGGTCCCACAGGCGCAGGGTGCCGTCGGCCGAGGCCGATACCGCGCCCAGGCTCTTCTTCGGCAGCGGCATCCCCTGCACCAGCATGAGCGAGCGAGGCGAGAGCCACACGAGTCGGTCGCCCCAGCCCCGGTTCGCTATCGAGGCCCCGACGACCGGCCCCGCGTGACCTGCGGATACGCCGTACGACGAGCCCGCGACCTGCCACAGGCGGAACGTGCCGTCGTCGGAGGCCGAGAGGATGCGCTTCCCGTCGGCCAGCGTCTCCAGCGCCCGTACCGGCGCTCTGTGCCCCAGCATCAGGCCGCGGCAGCGACCGGACGCCGGGCTCCACACGCGCAGCGTGAGGTCGTCGGAGGCCGACACGATGTACGCGCCGTCCGGCGTGAAGGCGGCTTTCGTCACAGGGCCGGTGTGCCCGCGCAGCACGTACAGCTCCTGCCCCGTATTCGCATCCCACAATCGCAGCGTGCCGTCAGCCGAGCCAGACACCACACGCGCGCCGTCGGGCGACACGGCAACGTCGAGCACCGGGCCAGTGTGACCCGACAGCACGACGGTGCCCGCGCCCGGCCCGAAATCCCAGACCGCCAGCACGCCATCGGACGAGGCAGACACCACGCCCGTGCCGTTAGGCAGCGGGGCCACCGCAAGCACAGCCTCAGAGTGGCCGGTCAGCCTCCGGGTAACCTCTCCCGTGTCGACGTCCCAGGTGCGCACTGTGCCGTCGTCAGAGCCGGATACGGCCACACGGCCATCGTGCCGGAGCGCGACCGCCCGCACAGGCCCGGTATGCCCGGCCAGCGCGTGTGTGGATATGCCCTTGCTTACGTCCCACACCCGGAGAGTGCCGTCGGCCGAAGCGGACACGGCCCGCGCGCCGTCGGGGGTCACGGCCACAGCGAGTACTGGGCCGGTGTGGCGCTCCGACTCGGGGCGCAACTCGCCCGCCGCGGTGTCTTCGATACGCAGCGGCGCGGGAGGTGGGGGCGGCGGCTTGTCGTACGGCAGGTCGAACCAGTCGTATACCTCGCGCATCGTCTCCCAGCCGTTGCGGTTCAGCCAGGCTGTCACGTCCTCGGTCAGCACGCAGGGGCGCGGGTACACAACCAGCAGGTCGTCGTTCGGCCTGTCCTCCGGCGTGACGACGCGGAACCACGTCCCGGCATCGTCGTAATTGCGGGTGTGGTTCGCGCCGAGCACGCGCCGCTCCCGCAGGGCGAGCGCCTTTTCCTCGGGCGACAGGTGATCGAAGAGCAGGGGCAGACCGTACAGGTCGTCAAGCTCGGGGAGCATGAGGTCGGGGCCGGTGTCGTAGTAGGGGTCGAACCGTGTGAGCCACAGGCGCCGGGCCAGCCGGTAGACGCGCTGCTCGCGCACCAGGGGATTGGGCGCATCGGCAATCCAGCTGTAGCACATGTCCTTCTCGAAGTCCTTGAGCTTCTCGAAGCGCGTCCGGGCCTCGGGGTCTTCGTTGAGCAGTTCCGTGAGCAGCAGCCGGTCGCTCTTCCGCGAGCCTGCCGTGCGCGTGCTTCCCTCGCCGCTTACGTCGTCAGCTTCCGGAGTTGCACTCTCACCATCCACCGATTCGGCCTCCGTTGGCTCGTCCACACCGCGCAGTATAGCCCACGCAGCCTCAATCTGCCGTTCGGCGGCCTGCCGCTCCCCGGCGTACGCGGCCGCCTTCCAGACCGCCTCGGCCCCCTGGCGCACCGCGCTGACTCGGGATTCGATCTCCGGCGCGCGGGCGGATGCCAGGGTGTCGAGTGCGCGGCGTATCTCGCTCTCAAGGCCCGGCTCCACGTCGATGCCCGGGGCAGCGCCGCTCTCAGGCCGGGCGAGCCAGGGAGTGGGCGGCGGGGCGGGCTCGTGCTCGCGATACCACTTTGCCTGCCGTTCCAGCGCGCCCGCCAGCTTGCGCAGGTCGTCGGGCGGCATCTGCTGCACCAGCGTGCCGAACGACTCGCCGGGGATTGGACCGTCGCTATCCGGGGGTTCCTCGCCCTGCCAGATGCGCCAGGCGGTCTCGAGGTAGCGGGCCTTGCCGCGCTGCACGGCTTCCCCGGCCCACTTGCTGAGCCCATCCACACTATCCAGGGCCATCGCCACGAGCGCGGCTGTGTTGCCCACCAGCGTCGCCTTATGCACGTCGGCTTCCGCTGCCGCCTCCGCCGCGCCCCGGGCCGCGAGCCACGCCGACGACACTGCGAGAGGCGCGTTGAGAGAAGTGGGCGCATTCTCGGTGCCCACCCATGCAGCCTCCCAGGCAGCGCGGGCGTTCTTCTCGGTCGGGTCGGCGAGCCAACGTCGGGCCGCATCCAGGCAGCGGCGGTGGCCCCGGTCATCTGCTTCGGCAGGAAGCACGCGCTCGGCCTGCTCGACGGCGTGGCGCACTACTGCCTGCTTGACGCGAAGGCGCTGCTCCGGGGCCATCCTGTG
>DASTEB010000354.1:0-7368 GCA_035710025.1 Chloroflexia bacterium | reverse complement strand
CTGGCACCCCGACGAGCAGCGGCTGTACTGGGTGGACATCGAGCAGCACGGCATCTACCGCCTCGACCCGTCCACCGGGCAGCACGAGCGGTTTGACGCCGGCCTGCCGGTGGGCGCGCTCGCCTTCCGCGAGCGGGGTGGGCTCGTGCTGGCCACGCGCGACGGCTTTGCATTCTGGGACGTAGTTGCGCAAGAACTCGACTTCATCGCCGACCCCGAGCCTGACCGTCCCGAAGCGCGCTTCAACGACGGCTCGGTCGACTCCCGCGGGCGCTTCTGGGCGGGCACGATGACCCACAAGGGGGCCGAAAACGCCCTGTACCGCCTGGATCCCGACGGCACGGTACATACCATGGAGCGCGGCCTGACCATCTCGAACGGCATCGGCTGGAGTCCCGATGGTCGCACGATGTACCTCACCGACACGAACCGCAGCATCATCCACGCCTACGAGTACGACGAGCCTTCCGGCACGGTGACGAAGCGGCGCACTTTCGTGGAGGTGCCGGTGAAGGAGGGCTACCCCGACGGCCTCGCGGTGGACGCCGAGGGGTACGTGTGGAGCGCGCACTACGGCGGAGGCCGCGTCACGCGCTACAACCCCGAAGGCAAGGTCGAGCGAGTGGTCGAGGCGCCGGTGCCTAACACGACGGCGTGCGCCTTCGGCGGGCCGGACCTGACGACGCTGTACATCACCACCGCGTGGTCGGGCATGAGCGACGAGCGGCGCGCCGAGCACCCGCGGTCGGGCGACCTCTTCGTCGCAGAGACCGGTATCAAGGGCACGCCGGAGCACAAATTCGCGGGGTAGACGGAACGATATGCCCAATCCATACGATTACGAACCGATATCAGTTGTAGAGGACCTCGACCCCGAGCCGCAGGGCGCGGACAGGCGGCGCCGACTGGGCGAGCTTGTGCTGGGGCTTATTCTGCTGATCGGCGTGCTTGGCTGGGGCGGGTGGCAGTGGTGGCGCGATACGACAATGCAGGAGGCCTACCGGGCGGGCAGCGAGGCGGCCGAGCGCCGTGACTGGGACGCCGCCCGCGACTCATTCCGCCAGGCGTCGGGCTACCGCGACGCCGACACCCGCGCCGGGGACGCCGCCCGACTGGCCGAACGGCGCGACGAGCTGTACGGCACGGCTACCCGCGCCATGGATGCGGGCCGCCCGCTCGAAGCGTACCGGGCCACCAACGAATTGCGTACCGTTCAGCCTGATTACCGCGACACGGAGGAGTTGCACCGGCGCGCCCTGCAGGGGGCGATCAACAATGCCGTCGCCGGGGGTGCCGTGAACGGGCTTGCGCCGCTGACTCCTATCAAGCCCGGGCTTTACGTAGGGCTGGAGAACGGGACCATCAGGCTGGAGGGGAGCGACCAGAGCAGCCTGGTGAGGGCCGGGACGGTCGACGGGCCGCCCGGGTGCGCTGTGTACGATGCGCCTTCGCCCGGCGGGCGCTCGCTGCGGCTGGCCTGCGTCGAGGCGGGGGGCGTAGTGCGCACCGAGCCGCTGGACGCCGGTTTCCAGCCCGACGACTTCGACAGGTACGTGGGCGGCACCGGCGGGGCATGGGGCCTGACGGTCGCCGCCGCCGCCACGCCCATCTACCAGGGCACCGACACCCAGGAGATTGAGCGGCGCAACCGCCTGCAGGGCGCGTTGCTCGGCTACGATGTCAAGTTCCTTCCCGCGGGGGGCCGCGCCGTCTCCTACCGGCTCCCTGAGCCCAACTGGATTGTCATGGCGTTGGGCGATCACGGGGGGATGCTGCTCGCCGAGTCGGTCGAGCTTGACCGGGGCAGGCCGGGCATGGCGCTGTACCTCGTGCGGCCGGGCGTCGCGCCGGGGCTGCTGTACCGGCAGGAAGGCGGCTTTATCGCCGCTCACTTCAGCCCGGACGAGCACTACGTGCTGCTAAGCTCCTATGCGCCGCTGGCGGGCAGGGGAGAGGAGCACAGGCTGGTGCTGGTCGATACGTCCACCGGCGAAGCCCGCGTGCTCGCATCGGGCACCTCGTATTCGGAGCGCCAGGACCCGGTACCGCACGTCGGTGGGGCGTTCGTGCGTGGCGGGCCGCTCGACGGCAAGGTGGTGGCCATCCGATGGGCGTACGAAGGCTCGATTATGCTGGTAGATCCCGAGCGGCCGGACGAGCCGCTGGCAGCCCTGCCGGTGTCGGGCTACCCCGGCTCCCGGGTGTACGCGGCCGGCTCGCCCGAGGGGATAGCCGTCGTGGGCTGGCAGGCGGTGAACGTCAAGGGTCGTGGGCCGACGCTGGTGGAGACCGCCGTGCTGCGGCCGGGCCGCGAGAGCACTATTGTCGAGGGGCCGCTGCCGGAGGGCGAGACGCTGTGGAGCGTGGCGATGCGGGGCGACAACGTGGCGTACATCGCCCGGCGCACGGGCTACCCGGTGAACAGGCGCGGGCCTGTGATCATCCGCAGCCTGCACGCACCCGAGGGCATGCAGGCGTCGGAGGCGCGGGTGCTGTATACCGAGCCGCTGTACGACTGGTCGCAGATGTCGGCGCGGGCGGCGCGGCCGGCGTTCTCCTGGCACCTGGGCAAGGAGGGTGTGACCTACTCGCAGGACGGACTGCTGCAGGTAGCCCCGTTCGACGGGGGGCCGCCGGTCACACTCACTCCGGCGATGGAGCCGCTGCCGTTCACGGGGTGGCGGCGTTCGGAGTGGGTGCGCTAACACGCCGGCGGGACACTATTCCTATATCGACCGTGCCCTTTGTCTCATATGCCGCCGGGGCAGGCTCTGCTATGATGGGCACGAAGCCTTCAACAGGAGATGCCCGTGCCCGGTAAAGAGGCAGCCAAAAAGCGGCTGCTCGTCATATCTTCCCCCAACGCCGTGGGCGACGCTGTAACTCCGCCCGCCCTGACCGACGACCCAGACGGCCCGCTCGGCACGGTGCGCGCCATGCTCGACGTGGGCGCGTGGTCCGAGGGGCTTGACTTGCTGGTCGTCTCCGACACCTACGGCCTCGTGGAGCCGCTGGACGGCGATGCCGAGCCCGCGCCCGTGCCCTTCGCGCGCCCCGAGAACCCCGACTGGTGGGCCGGGTTCGTGGCCCGCAACCTGGACAACATGATCGAGCGTCGCGGCTATACCGCCGCGTTCGTGCTGCCCGTGCCCCCGCACGAGGAGGCCCTGCGGCTCGCGCACAACCTCAAGCAGATTGATGCAGTGTGGGCCGAGGATACGAGCGAAGAGGCGGCAGTACACGCAATGTTGGCCTGGGTGGCCCACCCGGTGCCCGTTACCGCACCGCCCGAGTCTCCCGCCGCAGAAGCGCCCGCTGCGCCCGCGAAGAAGGGCCGGGGCGGGTCGGGCAGGAAGCGCGCCCCCGCCAAAGCAAAGGCGCAGGCCAACGGGCACACCAACGGGCATACCGAGCCGTTCGACCCCAACGTGCTGGGCGAGCTTGACGCCGTACACGCGATGCCCCTGACGGCGGGCCTGCCCTTCGGCGAGGCGCCGCCCGAGCCTGAGCCGCCCGCGCTGGAAGAACTGCCGCCCGCGATGGCGCGCGTGATCGAGGACTCGCTGTTCTCCTCGCGATTCGTGCTGGCGGTGAGCAAGCTGGGCGGCGAGGACATGGGCCTGGTGCGCCGGGTGGTGGACGACCAGTGGGCGCGGCGCAACGAGCGCAGGCAAGAGCGCCGCCCGGTGGGCAACCTTGTGGCGCGGACGGCGCGCTTCCCCTGGTCCGACCGCCCGGCCGTGACGCTGTACGTGCGGCTGCTGGAGAGCATCGGCATGCCCGGCGTGCTGGGCAGCATCAACAAGGCGGTTGCGCAATTGGCACTGATCGAGCCGGGGCGCTACCGCGACATCATCGCTCGCATGCCCCGCGACGACAACGAGTTCATGGCCGACTTCCTGTACTTACTGTGGGAAGCAGGGTCGCGCATGGACAAGGACGAGATAGACATCTTGCGCACGTACATGTCGGGCGAGTCGTCGCACGAGGACCTGCGCCGCGTCGGGATCTCGCGCAACCTGTGGCTGGAGGACCGCTACGAGGTGCTGCGCGTGGTGCTCGGCTGCTTCACCGGTATGACGCGCGGCGGCCCGGTGTCGGACTACCGGCGGGTGTGGCTGTGGCTGGACGAGGCCGAGAACCTGCTCGGCTACCACGAGCACGACCGCTGGGAGATGGGCAAGGCGCTGCAGACGCTGCTCGGCATGATGCCCCCGTTCGTCACCGTGTGGCTGAACATCTCTCCCACCAGCACCGTGACTGCGGCTGACGTGCAGGCCGTGCTCGAGAACAACCTGCTCGTCACCGACGACCTGACAGCCGACTCCGGACCTCCCGCGGAGTAAGCCCCGCAAGGCGCACCGCGTTGCCCGTTACCTCGGCATAGGGCACCCGCGCGCCCCTCCGCAGCACGCGCACCGGCAAGCCGCCCTTCGGCGCGGCCAGCGGCGATCCGCCCAACTCTACCTTCGTGCCCGGCTTGAGCGCGAGGCGATACCGCTGCAGGATGACCGGCAGCACCACCTTCATCTCCATAATCGCGAACGTTGCCCCCAGGCAGCGCCTCGGTCCGGCCCCGAAGGGCATGTACTCGTAGGGCGACGGGTTGATGGTGGCCCAGCGCTCGGGCACGAAGTTGTTGGGCCGCTCGTAGATTGCCGGGTCGCGGTGGGTCACCACGGGGGTCCACAGGATGCGGGTGCGCTCGGTCACTTCATACGGCCCGAAGCGCACGGGTTCGGTGGGCACGCGCAGAAACCACAGCCCCGGCGGGAAGAGGCGCAAGCTCTCGTTGATCACGCCGTCGAGCAGCGGCAGGCGCGACATTTGGTCGACCGCAGGCGCTTCGCCGTGCAATTCCGCGTCAAGCTCCTCAAGCAGAGCATCGAGCACGCGCGGGTGGCGGTCGAGCAGGAACAGCGTCCAGGTGAGTGCGCTCGCGGTGGTCTCGTGGCCGGCAACGAACAGCGCCGTGGTGTGCCCGATCAGCTCGTCGTCGGTCAGGCGCGAGCCGTCCTCGTCGTGCGCCTCCACCAGTATGGACAGGGCGTCGCGCCCGGCCGAGCCGTCGCCGCCCGCCGACTCGCGCCTGTGCTGTATCAGCGCGCGGATGTCGCGCTCGAGGCCCACCGCCGACGACATCATGCGGTGGAACGGCAGGCCCGGCACATTGTAGGGCAGGGCAACCACGCCCGCCGACAGGGTGAGCCGCAGCCAGCGCTCCATCTGCTCGCGCAATTGCTCGCCCTCGCGCTCGGGGTCGAGGCCCAGGATGCCGCGCATCGCCACGGCCAGCGTGAGGCTCTTCATGTCGTGCAGGGCGTCGCGCTCCTCGCCCACGCTCCAGCGCGATACGTGCCGCTCGGCTATCGCGGCCATCTCGTCGCGCAGCGCTTCGATGCGCTTCTTGTGGAAGGCGGGCATGAGCATCCGGCGCTGGCGGGTGTGCTGCTCGCCGTTGCGCGTGGTGATTCCGGAGAAGAGCCTGTACACCGCCGAGCGCGGCGGTATGCGGATGGGCGAGGCGGGCGAGTTGATCTCACCGTTGAAGAAGAGCATCTGGTCGGACAGCACCTGCCGGTTGTACTCTGGCGAGAATACGAACACGTACTCCGAGCTTCCCTTGGCCAGCGACACCACGTCGCCGTACTGCCTGTGCAGCCGCAGCATGTACTCCACCGGCCGCCGGAGCAGGGGCAGCAGTGCCCCACGCCAGCCCAGCAAACGCATCGGCGGCGGGCCGGGAATCTCTGTGGCGGGCAGGGTGCGGCCCGTCTCCGCGCGCTCTTCTCTGGGTATGGCTACCATGTCGGGGTCCTTTCTGCGTCCGTCCTGCTTGCCCGGTCCTACATGTTACAATACGCGCCCTGCCCGAATCTAGGTCTTAGGTCGTATTGACTCGGCACCCGCGCGCTGCTATACTGATGCCGAGAATGACATCTTCCGACATAAAGGCAGACTATTAAGTGAGTTCTCACCTCACAACCGAGTTCCGCATCACCGGCGAACCGAGCGCCTGGGCCTTCAGCGTGCCCGCCATCGGTAGGAGCGGCGGCGGTATCGGTAGGACAAGGGAGGAGTCCGCCTTTTTCGGTTGAGTCTTAGCACATAGTGCCGTTTTCAGCCGTGAGGGCTTCTCCAACAAGCCCACGGCTTTTGTTGTCTCTGTCTCTGCATACAGACACCCTGCAAGCCGTGGGCCGCCAGTAGCCCCACGGCTTGTTGCGTTTCACAGCGTATAACGGCGAGGTCGCTCTCGCCCCCACCGGCCCACACCGGCCGGCGGCACAGAGGTAACCACAAGAGACGATGGATATAACCGCCAAAGAGATACCGCTCAGACAGTACGGCTCGCTCCTCGCCAAATACCTGCGCCCCCAGTGGGTCAGGGTGGCGGTGCTGGGCGTGCTGCTGATGCTCACCATCGGGCTGCAGCTTGCTAACCCGCAGATCGTGCGCGTCTTCATCGACGGCGCGACCGGCGGCGCGCCCCTCTCGACCCTTATCTGGGCGGCAATCGCCTTCCTGGGCGTCGCCCTGCTCACCCAGCTTGTGACCGTGGCCGCCACGTACGTAGGCGAGAACGTCGGATGGACCGCGACCAACAACCTGCGCGGCGACCTCGCCATGCACGTGCTGCGGCTCGACATGCCCTTCCACAAGACCCACACGCCGGGCGAGCTTATCGAGCGCATCGACGGCGACGTGACGGCCCTCTCGAAGTTCTTCTCGCAGTTCGTCATACACGTGCTGGGCAACATCCTGCTCATGTTGGGTGTGCTGGCCGTGCTGTTCTGGGAGGACTGGCGGCTGGGCGTGGCCCTGGGCGTGTTTGTCCTGGCGACCATGTTCGCGCTGAATAAGATGCGAGGCATGGCCGTGCCCTCGATGATCGCCGAGCGCCAGGCCAGCGCAGAGCAGTTCGGCTTTATCGAGGAGCGCCTGGCGGGCCTGGACGACGTTCGGGCCAACGGCGCGGGCGCCCACGCCATGCGCGGCATGTACAGGGTGATGAAGAAGTTCTACTGGACGGCGCGCAAGGCCTGGGAGGTCGAGGGGCGCATGTGGGGTATCACCATCTCGCTCATGACCATCGGCACCGTGACCGCCCTGGGCGTTGGCGCCTACCTGTTCCAGGTGGGCACGCTCACCCTGGGCACGCTCTACCTGCTCTACTCATACAGTGTGCTGTTGCGACAGCCGCTCGAGGCGCTGACCGACCAGTTGCGCGAGCTGCAGCGGGCGGGCGCAGGCATCGGCCGGGTGCAGGAGCTATACTCCATGCCGGTCGAGATAGTAGATGGGCCGGGCGTGCGCTTCCCCGGAGGGCCGCTCTCGGTCGAGTTCGACGGCGTGTCGTTCGGCTAC
>DASTEB010000353.1:0-13005 GCA_035710025.1 Chloroflexia bacterium | reverse complement strand
CCGTCACCGTGACGAAGGACAACTTCCGCGACGTGTTCGACACCCAGTGCAAGGACAAGCCTGCTACCTACCTGCTCGACGGCATCATGACCGACGAGGAAGTGCAGCAGTTCTTTACGCAGTAGCTTCGTGATGCGTGATGCGTGATGCGTGACCTCTCCTGAGCACTCCGGCTTACTCCGCACTACCCGGCTCAGGTATGGATCACGCATCACGCATCACGCATCACGTATCAGGACTACATGGAACTATCCGCCCGCAATGTGGTCAAGCGTTACGGCGGGGTGGTTGCCCTGTCGGATGCCAACGTAGACATCCACCCAGGCGAAGTGCTGGCGCTCGTCGGCGCCAACGGCAGCGGTAAGAGCACGCTGAGCAAGATCATCAACGGAGTGGTCACCCTCGATGGAGGGCAGCTGCTCCTTGATGGCCGCCCGGTGCGCTTCCCGTCGCCCCAGGCTGCCAAGCGGCTGGGCATCTCTACCGTGTTCCAGGAACTTAGCCTCGTGCCGCAGATGACGGTGGCCGAGAACATATGGCTGACCCACGAGCCGCTGCGGGGCGGGGGCGTGGTCAATCAGGCCGAGATCAGGCGGCGGACCGAGGAATTGCTCGCCCTGTTCGGCGGCACGTTCAAGTCGGAATTGACGCCCGACACGCTGGTCGGCCCGCTCCCTCCAGACGAAAAGCAGATCATCGAGATCCTCAAGGCGGTCAGCGTCGATCCGCGGCTGCTGATCCTGGACGAGGCCACGGCCAGCCTCGACAGCCGCCAGGTGCAGCGCCTGTTCGAGCTTGTGGCGCGCTGGAAAGAGGACGGCAAGGCGATCGTGTTCGTCTCCCACCGCATGGAGGAGATATTCCGCATCGCCGACCGCTACACCGTGCTGCGTAACGGCATGACGGTGGGCGACGGGCCGATCAAGGACGCGACGCCCCACGACCTCATCGCCCTGATGGTGCAAGGGGCCACCGCCGAGAACGTGGTCCACCGCGAGCGCCCCTCCGCGGCCGAGCTTGCCGCGCGCAACGTGCGTCTCGACGTGAAGGACCTGCGGTCCAACGGCCTGCACGGGGTGAGCTTCCAGCTTCACGAGGGCGAATTGCTCGGCCTGGGCGGGCTGCGGGGGCAGGGTCAGCACCAGTTGTTGCTCGCACTGTTCGGCGACATAGCGTGCTCGGGCGCGGTGGTGCTGGAGGGGCAGCCTGTCCGGCCCACCCACCCACGCCAGGCGATCAACCGGGGCATGGCGCTCGTTCCCGGCGAGCGCGCCCGCGAGGGCCTGCTGCTGATCCGTTCGATACTGGAGAACCTGCTCGTGCCGTCGTGGCGCGAATACGGCTTGCCACTGCGCATCGCACAGGCGCGCCGCCGGGCGGCAGCCATGACCACCGCACTCAACGTGACTATGGCGGGGCTGGATGCACCCGTGAGCAGCCTGTCGGGCGGCAACGCACAGAAGGTCGTGATCGGCAAGTGGCTGATGCGCAACCCGCGCCTGCTCATGCTGGACGACCCGACCAAGGGCGTGGACGTGGGGGCCAAGGCCGAGTTCTACCGGCTGCTGGCCCAGCTTTGCGACGAGGGCAAGTCGGTGCTCCTGTACAGCAGCGACGACGAGGAGCTTATCGGCCTGTGCGACCGGGTGCTGGTGATGCACGACGGCAGAATCGAGTCGGAGCTTGCGGGCGAGACGCTCACCAAGGCAAACCTGGTCGCGGCGAGCCTGGGCGTGGCGCACGAGGGCGCCGCGTAGCGGCACACCGGAGGTGCTGGCATGAGAGTACTGAGCAGGATCGGCTGGCGCGACATCACGAGCCGCAGCACCTTCCTTTTCTCCCTCTTCCTGCTGGCCGTGGCGGTCGTCGTCAACGTCATCCTGCAGCCGAATATGCTCGAGCCTGGCACGCTCAACAGCAACATGCGGGTGTTCCTGCCCCTGATCCTGGTGGCGGTCGGGCAGGCGGTGGTCATCCTTTCGGGCGGGATCGACGTGTCGGCGGGCGCGATAGTGTCTATCGTGAACACCTTCCTCGCCACGCAGATCGGGGTGCAGGGCGACACAGGCACCGCGTTGCTGATGATAATGCTCGCGCCGCTGGTGGGCATGGCGGCGGGGGCGGTCAACGGGTTCTTCGTGGCGATCCTGCGCCTTCAGCCGATCATCACCACCTACGCGACAAGCTTTCTGTTCGCGGGGCTGGCGCTCTTTATCCTGCCGAGGCCGGGCGGCGGCGTGCCCATTTCGTTCCAGACCTTCTACCGCGATACCCGCCCGCTCGAGCTGCCGCTGGCTTTCTACGTGATAGGCCTGATACTGCTGGCGTGGTTCGGGGTAAGACGCACGCGATACGGGCGCTACCTGTATGCGGTGGGCGGCAAGGCCGAGGCAGCCTATGAGACGGGGGTGCCGGTGAACCTGGTGCAGTTCAGCGCCTACGTCATATCCGGGCTGATGGCCGCGCTGGGCGGAATCGCCCTGACGCTGTTCACAGGCTCGGGCAGCGCGGATAGCGGCGCGGCGCTGACCCTGGCCTCGATCACGGCCGTGGTGATTGGAGGCACGGCACTGAGCGGCGGCACGGGCGGCATAGGTGGGGCGATCATAGGGGCAATCATCCTGGGGATCATCCCGAACATCATCTCGTTCGCCAACATCGACGTCTGGTGGCAGACTTTCTTCGATGCCCTCATTATCGTAGTCGCCCTGGCCCTGCCGGGCATCATCGCCCTGGCGCGGAGGAGACGCACATGAATGCAGTGGCGAGGGGCAAGGGGCTAGTAGTGGGCAGTGATGCGGAGGAGAAGTAGATGAGCCAACAGCAAGAGCGGCAGCCGGAACAGAGCGCGCAGCCGCGTGGGTGGGCGGCTTACCTTCGCCGGGTGACGGCTGTTATAGCGATCTCTCCGCCGCTGGCGGCGGTCTTGCTGGCTGTCGTGCTCTTCCTGCTGAGCGGGTTCTTGCCCAACGGGTTCGGGAGCAACCTCGATATCGCCACCGCGCAGGCCGCCAACATCATCCGGCTGTCTGCGTTCCTGGGGGTGATTGCCGCGGGGCAGACGCTGGTTATCATCAGCGGGGGCGAGGGGATCGACCTGTCGGCGGGGGCAGTCGTCACGGTGTCCGCGGTGGCGACCTACTCGATAGTGAACGGGCGCAACGAGTACGTTATCCCGGCGCTGCTTGCCGTGCTGGTGCTCGGCGCGGCGATCGGGCTTGTGAACGGGCTGGGCGTCACGTTCCTGCGGATTGCCCCGCTAGTTATGACGCTGGGGATGGCGGGCGTAGTCACGGGCTTGATGGTGGCCCTGACCCGGGGCAACGTTGTCGGCTCGGTGGCCCCGGCGATGACGCAGACCATAGCGCGGCCCGTGTTCCTGGGCATACCGGGCGCTATCGTCATCTGGGCGATTTTCGGGGCGCTGATGTGGCTGCTGCTGCAGCGCACCGCCTTCGGGAAGCACCTGTTCGCCATCGGCACCAACCGTACCACCTCGCGGCTGTCGGGGGTGAACGTCACGGGCATGGTGCTGGCGACTTATACCCTGGCGGGGGCGCTGTCGGCGCTTGGCGGCTTCCTGGTGGTCGGCGGCACGGGCGTGGTGCACATCCGCATCGGCGACCCGTTCCTGTTCCCGTCCATCGCGGCGGTGGCCGTGGGCGGCACGCTGCTGTCGGGCGGCAAGGGGAGCTACTGGGGCACGATGGCGGGCGCGCTGGTGCTGACGCTGATCACAAGCCTGCTGACCACGATGCAGATGCCCGAGTCGGTGCGCCGCATGGTGCTGGGCGCGACCCTGCTCGTCATGATCTCGATCTACGGCCGCCAGCGCGGGTTCAGGCAGTAGCGCCCGTCCTACCGGTTACCCCGTCGCCTGCAGACCGGCCGCGATGCCGTTGATGCTGTGGTGCACGGCGTCGAGGAGGACGGCGCGCTCGAGCTCGGGGGCGTCGTCGGGGAGGGAGCGCAAGTGCCGCAGGAGGGCGATCTGCGCGATGTGCAGCGCGTCGACGTAGGGGTTGCGCAGCTTGATGGAGCGGGCGAGGATGGGCGACTTCTCGAGAAGCTCGCCCTGCCCGGTGACGGTCAGCACGGCATCGACGCTGCGGCGGTGCTCCTCCTCGATCTCGCGGAACACCGCTTCGCCATCAACGGCGAGCGTGGAATAGAGGCGGGCGGCCTGCATGTCGGCGGTGCCCAGGCCGAACTGCGAGTTGTCGAGCGCCATCGTGAAGAAGGGCCACTCGCGGTACATGGCGCGCAGCAGATCGAGGTTGCCCACCTCAATCTCCCCGGCGAGCGCCGTGCCGAGGCCGAACCAGCCGGGCAGGTTGATGCGCGACTGCGTCCAGCTGAACACCCACGGGATGGCACGCAGGTCCTCCAGGCGCACCTCGTCGGTAGGCGATTTGGCCCGGCTCACCGGGCGCGAGGCCAGGTTGAGCGTTCCTAGCTCGGGGAAGGGGGTGGCCTCGCGGAAGAAGCGGAGGGTGGCGGGCGACTGCTTGACGAACTGCTCGTAGCGTACCTGCGACGATGCGGCCATGCGCTTCATGGCGCTCACCCACTTCACGTGCGGGGGCCGGGGGTTGTGAGTACCGCCGTCGGGCGAGGCGACCAGAAGTGCGTGCAGGATCTGCTCGAAGTGACGCTCGGCGATGGCAGACTGGCCGTAGCGGGCGAAGATCACCTCACCCTGCTCGGTCACCTTGAGGTTGGGCAGGAACGCAGCAGGCGGGCGCGCCATGATCGCACGTCCCGTCGGCCCGCCGCCCCGGCCTACGGCCCCGCCCCTGCCGTGGAAGATGGTCAGCTCGACCCCGGCCTCGGCTGCGGCCTGCGCCAGCGCGTCCTGCGCGCCGTAGATCTGCCAGTTGGCCGCGAGGTAGCCGCCGTCCTTGTTGCTGTCCGAATAGCCGAGCATCACCTGCTGGCGGTTGCCCCTCTCGTGCAGCACCGCCCTGTAGGCCGGGCTGGCGAACAGCGCCCGCATGATCGCTCCGCACTCCTGCAGCTCGCGTATCTGCTCGAACAGCGGCACCACGTCGAGGCGGCACACTGCCGGCGCATCGCCCCCTTCCCATGCGTACAGGCCCGCTTCCCGCGCCAGGAACAGCACGGAGAGCACGTCGCTCACCGCGTGGGTCATCGACACGATGCAGGTGCGGCAGGCGCGCTCGCCGCCCGAGCGCTGGATGTCGAGCATGGCGCGGAAGGTATCGAGCACCTCGCGCGTGGGGAGGGACAGGGCCGGGGCGGGGATGGCGAGGGGCGGCCCGGCGAGCCTCTCCTCGAGCGCGGCCTGGCGCTCTTCGTAGCCAAGCGTCTCGTACTCGGGCACGCCAGCGAGGCCCATCAATTCGGCCACGGCCTCGGTGTGGCGGTCGGCGTGCTGGCGTAGCTCAAGCTCGGCCAGGTAGAAGCCGAATATCTGCACCCGGCGTGTGAAGTCGAGCAGGGGGCCGCGGGCGATGCGCCGGCCGCCGTGCGCCTCGAGGCTGGCGCGGGTTATCTCGAGGTCGGCGAGGAGTTTTTCGGGGGTGGAGTAGCCGCCCTGCTCGCCCACCTCGGTGCGCCGCAGCTTCTCCTCGATGAGGCCGAGCTTGCGGCGGTATGGCTCGTCGGCCCAGCGGCTCACGGCCTGCAGCCCCATTTCCGTGCGGTCCTGCTCGATGGAGTGCAGCAGGTCGTCGGAGCACCCCACCAGGCGCTGCGACACGCTCATAGCCCGTCCGAGCGCGGTCACGTCCTGCCTGTAGCGTGCGAGGACTGCCGCCCGCGACATCCGCGCCGCGGCCCGTGACACCTCGGGAGTGACCGAGGGGTTGCCGTCGCGGTCGCCGCCGACCCACGTGCCGAAGCGCAGCACCGGGGCAATCTCGCCGGGGGACGGAGCGCCGCTGCCGAATGACTGCGCGAGGGCCGACTCTATCGAGCGCTGCACCGTGGGAGCCACGCGGTAGACGTTGCCCACCATGAAGTAGAGCACGCTGCGCACCTCGTCCAGCACCGTCGGGCGCTCCTCGCGGGTCTCGGCGGTCTGCCACAGCAGGGTAATCAGCGTGCGCATCTCGTCCAGCGCGGCATCGCGCGTGGTGCCTTCGGGCAGGCCGTCGAGATGGGCAATCAGCGCCGACGCCTGCTCCAGGTGGCCGAGCAAGGTGCGACGCCGCGCCTCCGAGGGGTGGGCCGTGAACACCGGGTGGACCCGCAAGCGGCGCACGTGCTCTATCACAGCGTCACGGGGTACGCCCGCGCTGTGCAATTCCGCCACCCCAGCCGCGACCGACTCGCGCAGGGGCCGTTCGTGCTGCTCGCGCTCCAGCAGCGTGCGGGCGCGGTGGTGCTGCTCGGCCAGGTTGATCAGGTGGAAGTAGATGCTGAATGCGCGCACAAGCTCGAGCAGCCTGCTGGTGGACAGCCCCTGCGCCCACGCCTGCATCTCGGCTTCCGGGTCGCCGCCCTGCTGCTCGCCCGAGCGCAGCGCGATGGCGGTCGTGCGCAGGTACTCAACCGATTGGAAGAGGTCGTCGCCGCCCTGCTCGCGCAGCACCTGGCCGACCAGTTCGCCGAGCAGACGCACGTCGTCGCGCAGCCGCTCAACCGGCTCGGCTCGCAGCCGGGCGTCGTCTGGTGAGGGGGTAGGTAACGTATGCTTGGACGTCATGCTCTCATCCTGGGTAGATGACCTTGTGGCAGAACCGGAGACTGTTCTCAGTCCGGTTCCAGCGAATCCAGCCTTGCAAGCGCCTGTGCACGCCTCAGTTTGTTGCTAATAGCGAGGGCCACCTGTCGCGCCTTCTCCCCATCTCCAGCCGCGGCAATTGTTTCGGCAATTTGAAGTGCCACTGCGGACGAGTCAAGGCTATACTGCTCATTCGGATCGGCCTCGCCTTCGCGTGCGGCAGCGATGGCCTCTTCCCAGGCCTCGTAGGCATGGTCCCGCGCCCCTGCCCGTTTCAGCTTTTCAGCAATACCGGCCAGCGCTTGCGCCTTATCCGGGAGCACAACTATGGAGCGGGCAGCATCTTTGGTCGCGTTTAGCACTGCAATTGCATATTCCGACTGCTGCGTTTCGAGCAGATAATCTACGACTTTCCCGAGCGCCATTGTCTTCTCATACGCAGTTGGGATGGCTAAAGCTGTCAGTTTCGCCTGCTCTATCATGCCGGCCGCAAGGTAGGCCCTCACGATGTGGCCCAAGGCTGCGGCTCGAAAGTTGTCATGCTCGACAGACAGAGCGACCTGAAGAGCCTCCTCGATAGTATCCTTCTCTATTGGGGTCTGGCCGGTGAGTGACTTCACGCGGTCGTATGCGTCGCTGGCAGCTACTAGCTTCGTCACTTCGTCCATTGCCGTACCCGAGTGCGCGTCATCTTGTGAGGGAATAGGCCGCTTGTCGTTGCACATCGTACGCTCTCCGTGGAGTCGAAGTGTAGCACAAACGGGCGCACGCCATCCGCTGCCAGGCCTTATGTGCGATAATAGTAGGGTCGAGCAATCTACCTTTCCAGGAGCCGCGACAGCGTCAAATGCAGCGCCGGATTTGTCCGCATCCTATGGCGGCCGGACCTTCGTCCTATGCGTGACCGGAACCTGTTACACACCAGGCTGACGCCACCCCAGCAGCAGCGCCGGGTGCTGCCCCGGCCTGCCCTGGTGGCTCAGCTGCGCGAGGCGCTGGACTACCGCGTAACCATCGTGCAGGCGGGCACCGGTTACAGCAAGACCACTACCCTCGCCGCGCTGGACGACGGCGAGACCCCCCTGTTCTGGTACAGCGCGGGCGAGGCCGAGGCTGACCCCCAGCGCTTCCTGTCTTACCTGCTCGCGGCGTTCCGCTCGCGCCTGCCGGGGCTGTCGGGGCTTCCTCTCGCGATATTGCAGGAGCGGGGCGGCGAGGGCAACCGCGAGGGCTGGTTTCAGGCGCTCGACGCGCTAATCAACGCGCTGGACGAGGCGCTCGCCGGGCCGTCGCTGCTGGTGATTGACGACTACCACCTGGTGGCGCACTCGGCCGAGGTGAACGCCTTGCTGGAGCACCTAGTCACCTACCTGCCCGCGCACCTACACGTGATCGTGTCGACGCGCTACCCGCCGGCGTGGGATGCTCTCGTGGGTTGGCGGGTGCGGGGCGAGTTGCTGGAGATCAACCGCAACACGCTGGCGTTTCGGCCCGAGGAGATAAAGTCGCTGTTCGGGCAGATATACAACGTGCCGCTGTCGGCGCAGGAGCTTGCGGCGCTGGTAGACCGCACGGAGGGCTGGCCGATTGCCCTGCAGCTTGTGTGGCAGGGTCTGCGCGACGGCAAGACCACCCGCGCGGCCACCGACCTACTGGCGCAGGGAGCCGTGCCCGTGGCTTCGCTGTTCGACTACCTGGCGAAGGAGGTGCTCGGCTCGCAACCGCCCGAGATAGCCGAGTTCCTGCGCCAGACGGCAGTGCTGCGCGAGTTCACGCCCGAGGCGTGCGATGCCGTGCGGCAGGCCGCCGACAGCCAGGACGTGCTGCATCACCTGGTCAACCTCGACCTGTTCGTGGTGACGCTGGGCGAGCAGCGCTATCGCTACCACCACCTGTTCCACGAGTTCCT
Source organism: Chloroflexia bacterium (assembly GCA_035710025.1). Taxonomy (GTDB): domain Bacteria; phylum Chloroflexota; class Chloroflexia; order QHBQ01; family JADMIH01; genus JADMIH01. The sequence continues at coordinate 4,408 of DASTEB010000353.1, read as the reverse complement.
CAGCAGGCAGCTTGAGGCGAACCTGGCCGAGCAGCAGGAGCTTCACAGGCGAGCGGCCCGCTTCTTCTCCGAGCGGGGCGACTACGACGACGCGATATACCACTGGCTCGCGGCGGGCGACATGAGCGAAGCGGCAGCCACCATCGAGAGGGCGGGCGAGGCGGCGGTGCGGGCCGGGTGGCTCGGCACCGTGGCGGGCTGGATAGACGCGCTGCCGCCCGAGGTGCTCGCGGGCCGCCCGCTGCTGCAGGCGCTGCTGGGCGACGTGTGCCGCCTGCAAAGCAGATTTGACGAAGCGCTGGCCTGGTACGCGCAGGCCGAGGCGGTATGGCGCGCCCGCGACGAAGCGGCGGGAGTGAGTCGAGCGCTGCGCGGGCAGGCGCTGGTCTACCTCGACACTGTGCGCCCGGCACAGGCCGAGAGCCTGCTGGAGGAGGCGCTGCGCCTGGTTGACGGCACGGTCGACCGCGAGGCGAGAGCGCGCCTGCTGGAGTTGCTCGCCGAGAACAAGCTGAACATGGGCAAGCCCGCCGAAGCGGAAGTGCTGCACAGGGAAGCGCGCTCGTACCGGGAGGAAGGGCCTGACGAGGACGCCCTGAGCGTGCGGGTCAAGCTGAGGACGGGGCGGCTGGACGAGGCGCAGCGCACGCTGGAAGGCTGGCTGGAGACCGAGCGCCGGGAGGAGGAGCGGGGCGAGGTGCACCAACCCCGCGCCCACCGCGAAACGCTGCTAATCCTCTCGCTGATACACGCGTTCCGGGGCAGGCCGGAGCAGGCGTTGGCGCTTGCGGAGGAAGGCATCGCCGTCGGGGAGAGGCTCGGGTCGCCCTTCGTCACGGCCGTGGCTCACATGAGGCTGGGACACGCCCGTCAGCTGCAGGTTGAGGCGCGGCCCGCGCAGTCGGTGTGGGACGCGCGGCAGCCCGCGATGGACGAGGCCAAGCGGTATTACGGGTACGCCATCGCGCTGGGCGACAGGCTGGCGGTGAGGCGCATACGCGCCGAGGCGATGTGGGGCCTGACGCGAGCGCACGGGTTCAGCGGCGACCTGCAGTCGGCCCGGCAGACCGCGGCCGAAGGTGCGGAGACCGGCAGGTGGGCGGGCGACACGTGGATTACCGCGCTGATCGAGCTTGCGCTGGGCGGGGGTTACGTGCTGGCGGGGCAGGCCGACGAGGCGCTGGAGATACTGCCGCGCGTGTTCGCCGCCTTCCGCGACTGCGGCGACAGATTCGGCCGCGCGGCCACGCGGTTGTGGCTGAGCATGGCCTACTATGAGACCGGCCAGATGGAGCTGTTCTATTCGTCGGTGGAGGACATGCTGTCGCTGTGCCAGGCGCACGGGTACGACTACCTTGTGACGGCGCCTACCCTGCTCAGCCCTCCGGACAGGCACCGGCTCGTGCCCATGCTGCTGGCGGCGAGGGCGCGTGGGCTGTACCCCGCGTACGTGTCGCAACTGCTCAACGGGTTCGGCTTGCCCGACATCGAGCACCATCCCGGCTACCAGCTTCGGGTGCAGTCGCTCGGGGCGTTCCGCGTGTGGAGGGGCAGTACGGAGGTCGCGCCGCGGGACTGGCAGCGAGACAAGGCCCGGCAGCTATTCCAGCTTCTGCTGACCGAGCGAGGCCGCTGGCTGCCCCGCGAGCAGATAGTGGACCGCCTGTGGCCGCAGCTTTCGCCCGAGGCGGCAGGCCGCGATTTCAAGGTAGCTCTGAACGCGCTGAACAAGGCCATCGAGCCGGGCCATTCGAGCGAGGCCCCGTTCTCGTTCCTGGCCCGCGAAGGCACCTCCTACCAGCTTCGGCCCGAGGCGGACATCTGGATTGACTCCACCGAGTTCGAGCGGGAGTGCGAGTCAGGGATGCGCCTGCTCGAATTGGGCGATACGGGCAATGCGCTCGAGCGGCTGCAGGCAGCGATGCGCCTGTACCGGGGCGACTACCTGCCCGATGCGCTGTACGAGGACTGGGCCAGCGACGAGCGCGAGCGGCTACTGTCGCTATTCCTGCGCGCCGCCGACAGGCTGGCCGAGGCCTACGTCCAATCGGCCCGCTACGACGAAGCGCTCGAAGTGTGCCAGCGCATCCTCGCCCGCGACCCCTGCTGGGAGCGCGCCTACCGCATGATGATGGTGTCGCACACCCGCCAGGGCAACCGCTCGCTCGCCACTCGCGCCTACCAGCGCTGCGTCGAAGCCCTGCGCGAGGAGCTAGGCGCCGAGCCCTCCCCCGCGACCACAGCCCTGTACCGGCAGGTGCTCCAATCCCCTACGCCCGAGTAGAGCGCGCGTTATTGATTTCACACAAAGACGCAAAGGCCGCAAAGCTTCTTTACGGTTTGCGCCGATGCCGATGATGCACCTGCGCCAAACCCCTAAATTCTCTGCGTAATCTCTGCGCTCTCTGCGTCTCTGTGTTCCAAACAATAAAACCTTTGCGTCTTTGCGCCTTTGCGTTTCAACCCCGCGCGTAACCGGTTTGTAACCGGGCGGTGCTAAGCTACCGGCCAACAGCAGTGGCCGTGGCGGCCGCCGCATCTTCGCCGGAGCCAGGGGAGCGCGCTTGAACACGGAGCCTAAGCTGGTCTCTTTTGTCCTCCGCTTCGTATATGACGAGGTATCCGAGGGCGCTACCCCCGGCGAGCACGGCACGCTGGGCTGGTACGGCATCGTCCGGCACGTGCAGTCGAACAGTGAGCGCCATTTCACCCGCTGGGAAGACGTTTCGGCGTTCGTGGCCCAGTACGTAGACCTCCGCAAGGAAGCGCAGGATGGATAACACCCCGGTCGGCATCGCAGCCGTCGGCACCTACATCCCTCAAACCTACATCACAGCGGCCGAGATAGCCGAGCGCACCGGCATCCCCGAAGAGGTGATCGTCACCAAGTTCGGGCTGGAGCGCAAGCCCGTGCCCGGCCCCGAGGACCACCCCGGCGCTATGTCGGTGCGGGCGGCTCGCGCTGCCGTCGAACGGGCCAACATCGGCCCCGAAGAGATAGACGTCGTGCTCTGCACCACCGAGGAGTGGAAAGAGTACCCCTTGCAGACCGCGGGCATCAAGCTGGCGTACGACCTGGGCGCACGCCGGGCGTGGGCCATCGACGTGCAAATGCGCTGCGGCACCACCATCGGCGCGCTCAAGTTGGCCAAGGCGCTCATGCTGTCCGACCCGACCGTCAAGACCGTACTCATCGCGGGCGGCTACAGCAACGGCGACCTGGTGGACTATGCCAATCCGCGCTCGCGCTTCCTCATCAACCTGAGCAGCGGGGCGGGCGCGCTCGTGCTGCGCAAGGGCTACCCGCGCAACGTGCTGCTCGAGTCGTCGGTGATCGTGGACGGGTCGTTCTCCCTCGACGTGATCATCCCGGCAGGCGGAACGGTAGAGGCACTCACCCCGGAGGCAATCGCCGCCGGGCGCAACAAGCTCGACGTGCCCGACCCCGAGGGGATGAAGCAGCGGCTCGACGCGCTTTCGATGTCCAACTTCCTCAAGGTGATCGACATGGCGCTCGAGGCCAGCGGGTATGGGCGCGGCGGCATCGACTACCTCAACATCCTGCACATGAAGCGGTCGGCGCACGACTACGTGCTGCGCGAACTTGGGCTGCGGCAGGACCAGACCTATTACCTGTCGCAGTTCGGGCACATCGGGCAGCAAGACCAGATGGTGTCAATCGAGAAGGGACTAGAGTCGGGCAGGCTGAAGGACGGCGACCTGATGGTGATGGTCGCGGCCGGGATCGGCTATGCCTGGGGAGCGAGTGTGGTGAGATGGGGACAGAGCTAGAGGGCCGGGTGGCCGTCATAACGGGCGGCGCGAACGGCATCGGCAGGCAGACCGCGCTGACCTTCGCACGGGCGGGCGCGTCGGTGGCCGTGTGGGACGTGGTTGAAGAAGCGGGGCAGGCCGTGGCCGCCGAGATTGAGGACGCCGGAGGGCGCGCGGCCTTCTTCAAGGTCAACGTCACCTCTCAGGATGAGGTAAACAGCGCGGTCGAGGCGGTCGTGGCGCAGTTCGGCAAGATCGACATCCTGATAAACAACGCGGGCATCACCCGCGACGCGCAGTTGGTGAAAGTGAAGGACGGGCAACTCGCGGGCAAGATGAGCGAGGCCGACTTCGACGCCGTAATCGCCGTCAACCTGAAGGGCGTGTTCAACTGCACGCAGGCGGTCGCGCCCCTGATGATAGCGGCGGGCGGCGGGCGCATCGTGAACGCCTCGTCGGTGGTGGCCCACTACGGTAACTTCGGGCAGACCAACTACGTGGCGACCAAGGCGGCCGTGATCGGCATGACGAAGGTGTGGGCGCGGGAACTGGGCAAGCGCGGGATCACGGTCAACGCCGTCGCGCCCGGCTTCATCGCGACCGAGATGGTGCAGGCCATGCCCGAGCAGGTGCT
>DASTEB010000352.1:0-2188 GCA_035710025.1 Chloroflexia bacterium | reverse complement strand
ATCCTGATCGACCGCTTCCTGGAGGACGCGGTGGAGATCGACGTGGACGGGGTGTCGGACGGGCGCGGCCTGTTCGCCGTGGTGATGGAGCAGATCGACCCGGCGGGCATCCACTCGGGCGACAGCCGCTGCGTCTACCCGCCGCAGAACCTCTCGCCGGAGGTGGTGGCGCAGGTGGAGCGTTACACGCTGGAGCTGGCGCGGCACCTGGGCGTGGTGGGCCTGATCAACGTGCAGTACGCGGTGAAGGGCGGCACGGTTTACCTGCTGGAGGTGAACGCCCGCGCCTCGCGAACGGTGCCCTTCGCCAGCAAGGCCACGGGCGTGCCCCTGGCCCGCGTTGCCACGCGCCTGATCATGGGCGAGCGTCTGGCCGGCATGGACCTGCGCGCCGACGCGAACGGGCGGGTGTCGGTCAAGTCGGTGGTGCTGCCGTTCAACAAGTTCCCGCAACTGGTGCCGGTGCTCGGCCCCGAGATGCAGAGCACTGGCGAGTCGATGGGCACGGGCCCCGACCTCGCGACGGCTCTGGCCAAGGCGCAGGGCTTCCCAGGGACATATCCCATCAGCCCGCCACTGGTCAGGGCGCGGGCGAGCAGTGACGCAGGTGCGCCGAGGGTGCCTGCGCCGTTGGGCAAGCAGGCCGGCGAATGATTATGCCGACCTGGACGTTATGGCTGCCCACACCAACGTACGCCCTCTGCTGACGTTAGGGCTTCCCATACCGGGTCAGGCACGCTGCCCACGCTGATGTGATGGGCCACTAACCGACCGTCAATGAGCACGAATTGCGGAATGTGACGCTCCACGTCGAAACCGAAGCTGATTCCCCACAGCGGTTGATTGGCAGCAGGCTGAGTTTTTGCCTCCGCGGCTCTGCAGGGGTTGACGAGCAGGCTATAGGCACGCTCGCCGAATCCGCCCATCGGCTCACCCATGGGGCCGGCGCGCCCTTCGTCGGCGTAGATGAGGTCTAGCACAGTGTTCGGGGCGGTATCGAGCACGCGCGCGACGGCTGGTAGCGCGATGAGGTCGTCCAGCAGCGCGTCGAGTTTTGCGCGGTCGAGGTCCAGTCGCGCCAGCTTCCCCTCGCTCAGGGTGAACTCGGTCGTCACGACATAGCCCACGCTGCGACCGTTCACCGTCTTCCGGCTCGCGAGCATAACGTCGCCCATGCGGGTGCCCAGCAGCGGGTGGGAGGAATTGAGGCGGCCTGTGTAGTACGCGTTTACGAGGGTATGGTCCGTGATCAGGTCGGCCATCTCGGGGTTGCTGGGGATGGCCGAGGCGATCTCGACGGGCGGGGGCAGCAGCGGCAGCTTGCCACGCGCGCCCCACACGCCCCGCAACTCGCCCGACATGGGCAGGTGCTTCCCGGAGAGGGTCGTGCCATCTACTGCGATGGGGATGTTGTAGTGGCTGCCATCATCGCTGATTGGATGTGGGCACGTGAAGCGCCAGACCGCCTCGAACTCGAACTCCCCCTCCGTCTCCGTCAGCTCGCAGCTCACGTCGGCCTTTCCGGGTGGAGACAGCGTCACGCTGTTGATGCGGGCCACGCGGCCGGTTCGGCTGTCCGCCGCGGCCTGCGTGGTGTGCTTGAGGCCCCTATAGAGCGTTATTGCGCCCTCGATGCGCCCGGCTTCACGGTTGGCGGTGTACTCCAACCTCTCGTAGAGCGGCACCAACCCCGCATACCCCACGGAAAGCTGGGGAGGCAGATCTTGTGTAGCCAGCACTACCCTGTCGGGGTTATGTTCGTAAACTGTTGGGACTGCCGGCTCGGCCAACCGTCCGCCGAATAACTTGCCGAGCGCCTCGCCAATCGCCCCGTCGTATTGGGCGTAAAGCCGGCCATTGATCAGCACGTTCCATGGCGCGTAGCCGCGGTTGCCGGTACTGTCCGACGTCAGGAACACCCGCTGCCCGTCTGCCCCTACGAGTTCCACCGCCCACTCAGGGTAAAAGTGACAGCAAGCGTGCCCGCGCACAAACCACTGCGTAGGGTACAGTCGGTCGAGCGATGCCACCAGCAGGGCGACGTCACTTCGGCTAACCTCCTTACCGTCATCGAGCCTGTAAGCGTTGCCAACCTCGCTAATCGTCCGGTAATCGGCTGCGAAACGCTCCTCCCTGTAAAGGTAGTCTATTGAGGACACCTTCCAGTCGACCTTCACCTTACGAGCGT
>DASTEB010000351.1:0-6978 GCA_035710025.1 Chloroflexia bacterium | reverse complement strand
AGGGCGAGGGCAAGGATGTCCTGTTGTTGGACGTGACGCCGCTGACCCTGGGTCTCGAGACGCTGGGTGGTGTCGCCACACCGCTGATCACGCGGAACACGACGATCCCGACCTCGACGAGCCAGGTGTTCAGCACCGCCTCGGACAACCAGCCGAGCGTGGAGATTCACGTGCTCCAGGGCGAACGGGCGATGGCGTCGGACAACAAGTCGCTCGGCCGCTTCATCCTGGACGGCATCCCGCCCGCGCCGAGGGGCGTTCCCCAGATCGAGGTGACGTTCGACATCGACGCTAACGGCATCCTGAACGTGTCGGCCAAGGACATGGCGACGCAGAAGCAGCAGAACATGCGCATCGAGGCCGGTTCGGGCCTGTCGAAGGACGAGATCGAGCGCATGGTGCGCGAGGCCGAGTCGCACGCCGACGAGGACCGCAAGCGCCGCGAGCTGATCGAGACGCGCAACACGGCTGACAGCCTGGCCTACCAGGCCGAGAAGACGCTGCGCGACCTGGGCGAGCAGGTGCCCGCCGAGATCAAGAGCGACGTCGAGGGCAAGGTGACCGCGCTGCGCGAGGCGCTCGGCTCGGACGACGTAGAGGTCATCAAGACCCGCGCCGAAGAGCTGAGCACGGCGATGCAGCAGATCGGGCAGGCCATGTACGCCAAGGAGCAGGCCGACGCGGGCACGCGCGGCCCCGGCTTCGAGGGCATGACCGGCAACGGCGCGTCGGAGCCTGGCGCCGAGGGCGAGAAGCCCGCCGAGGAAGGCACCGTCGAGGGCGAGTTCCGCGAGGTATAAGCCCGGCGCTGAATGGAATCGAAACTGAGGAGTGAGCACGAGACTCGCTCCTCAGTGTTCGTGATGGATATAGCGCTTTACGCGTTGGCGATTGCCGCCGTGTGAGGTGTATCAATCGGGCTAGACGCAGCAGCCTGCTCGCGCTCGTACCCCAGCTTGCCCCGGGTGACGGCGATCAGGACGACCGAGACCACGGCGAAGGCGCCGATCAGGTAGAAGGGGTTGTAGCCGGCGAACACCTTGCCCATCTCGCTCTGCGTGGCGTTCATCGCGGCGTGGAACAACGCCACGATCACAACACTCTGCCGTGCGCTGTTGAATAGCCAGGTAGCGATGAAGCGCACGGGCAGGGCGAACGCGGTCAGCACCGCCATGCCGAGCGCGATGCCCTCGAGGGAGACCGGCCCGCCAACGCCAACGCCCATTTCAGGCACGAACAGGGCCGGCAGGTGCATGAGCGCCCACACGGGGGCCACGACCAGGCTCGCGGCCACGGCGCCGTAGCGGCGCTGGACCTGGGGCGTGAGGAAGGCCATCTGCCCGCTCTCCTCCCACAGGTTGATCAGTACGGCGAGAAGCAGCGTGTTGAGCAGGTAGCCGCTCAGGAAGCCGCCCGCCTGCCCGGCGAACGCCTCGACGAACGAGATGCCGTGTACGGCAGCGGTGCCCAGCACGCCGAGCGCCGGCACGACCAGCAGGGGCAGCAGGTACCATTGAGGGGCGACCCGGAAGCGGAACAGGCTCTTGCGGTACTCCTGCCTGCCGGGCTTGCCGCCGACCACGTAAGCCATGATCGCGCCGGCAAGCACCGGCCCGAGCAGCGAGGCAGGCAAGTTGAACAGCACTACGGGGAATGGGAACTCGATCGGCAAGATGCCGAACGCGTGCCTGGAAAGCAGCAGCGGCAGGTACGCCAGCAGGAGGCCCGCGTACATCAGAACGAGGTACGAGGCAACGGGGTGACGCTGCATAAAGGCCTTGAGGCCGGTGGGGACCGCTTCGCCCGGTACGGGCTGCGATCCGACGAAAGTTGTCGACATTTGTGTACTCCTCTTTGTGTTGAAATCTGTCTAGTTTGTTTACTATGCAGATCGCGGTATCAGGGCGGTCTTCGGTCTGTGATACGTCATTACGGGCTGCGCTCCCCGGCTGGCCGGAGCCTTCCGGCAGTCACGCTCGTCACTACCGGGAAGAAGCGGAGCCTGATGGCGCAATAGTACGCCCCGGCAGTGCGCAAGCGTATGCGCCGAATGCCAGACTTGTGCATGGCACCTGCGAATGGGAATTGCTGAGACTTTCTTCGCTGCCGCTAATCCTTTTGTCCCTGCGGCGCATACACCGGAATCGTTACTGCCGCCGGTGACGCACCCACATGGCGGGCAGCCGCTGCCTCGAAAACGACGCACTCAGCGTATATAATAGAGTGGCGCAGAGGGCGTACTTGCGCGCCGGGCACGAGAGGTACCGCAGATGAAAGCCAGGACGCAGGCCACAATCGAAGATCTCTACAAAGTAGAAGGCAAAGCCGAGCTTGTCGACGGAGAGATTGTGCGTATGGCACCAACAGGTGGCACGCCCGGCTACGCGGGCGACGAAATCTTCGCAAGCTTGCGAGAGTACGCACGGCGCACGGGCAAGGGCATTGCGGTGGGTGACAACAAAGCCTTCATAGTAGACCTGCCCCATCGCAAGAGCTTCAGCCCCGACGCGGCATACTACACAGGCCCAGTAAGCGCGAGGTTCTACGAAGGCGCCCCGGTGTTCGCCGTTGAGGTGAGGAGCGAGAGCGACTACGGCCCCGCCGCCGAGCGAGAGCTCGCCGCCAAGCGCGCCGACTACTTCGCCGCGGGCACGCAGGTAGTTTGGGACGTTGACGTGCTGCGCTCGGAGGATGTGGTCCGCGTGTACCGCGCCGGTAACGCCGGTGAGCCTACAGTCTACCGCCGGGGAGAGGAAGCGGAGGCAGAACCGGCCTTGCCCGGCTGGCGGATGCAGGTGGATGACCTATTCGCACCGAGGGCAAGGTAAAGGACGCGGCAATGCGCAACATCAAGACACCCGCCACAATCGAAGATCTCTACAAGGTTGAAGGCAAAGCCGAGCTTGTCGACGGAGAGATCATTACCATGTCGCCATCAGGTCCCATGCACGGCCGCGCGGCCGCACGCGTATTCCTGAACCTTCTCACATATGAAGCCGCCGCGGGGTGGGGCCATGCCGTCCCCGATAACGTCGGCTTCGTCGTGAACCTCCCACGCCGCAAGTCGTTCTCTCCGGACGCCGGATATTATGTGGGCGAAGTCGGCATGGGGTTCGTTGACGGGGCGCCCATCTTCGCCGTGGAAGTCCGCAGTGAGGATGATTACGGCCCCGCCGCCGAACGGCGCATGGCCGCCAAGCGCGCCGACTACTTCGCCGCGGGCACGCAGGTAGTGTGGGACGTAGACCTGCTCGGCGATGACACGGTGCGCGTGTACCGCGCCGACAACCCCACCGAGCCGACAGTGTACCGCCGGGGCGAGGAGGCAGAGGCAGAACCGGCCTTGCCCGGCTGGCGGATGCAAGTGGACGACCTTTTCCGTTAATATAGACAGCACAGCAATCAGAGGTTAGAGCAAAACATACATGGCAGCAACTAAGCGTGACTACTACGAGGTGCTCGGCGTGCAGCGGAGCGCCTCGCCCGACGACATAAAGAAGGCCTTCCGCCAGAAGGCCCGCCAGTACCACCCCGACGTCAATAAAGAGGACGGCGCGGAAGCGCAGTTCAAGGAGATCAGCGAGGCTTACGAAGTGCTGATCGACGAGGACAAGCGCGCGGCGTACGACCGCTTCGGCCACGCCGCGGTATCGGGCAACGGCGCGGGCTACGACCCGTTCCAGGGCTTCGGCAGCTTCTCCGACATCTTCGAGACCTTCTTCACGGCCGCCGCGTCGCAGGGCACTGGCGCGGCAACCCGCCGCCGTCCTCAACGCGGCGCTCACCTGGCCTACCGCCTGACCATCGAGTTCGAGGAGGCGGTGTTCGGCACCGAGAAGGAGATCGACGTGCCGCGCCTGGCTACATGCCCCCGGTGTGAAGGCAGCGGCGCCGAGCCAGGCACCGAGCCGCAGGTCTGCCCTAACTGCAACGGCCGCGGCGAGATCCGGCGCGCCCAGCAGAGCATCTTCGGCCAGTTCGTGTCGGTCGTACCCTGCGACCGCTGCCACGGCGAAGGTAAGATCGTGGCCGTGCCCTGCTCCGAATGCAAAGGCGACGGGCGCGTGCGCGAGACCCGCCGCCTGGCCGTAAAGGTGCCCGCGGGCATCGACGACGGCGCGCAGATACGGCTGTCGGGCGAGGGTGAGGCCGGACCGCGCGGCGCTGCTCCCGGCGACCTGTATATCGAGGTCAACGTCAAGCCGCACAGGCTGTTCAAGCGCGACGGCAACGACCTGCTGCTCGACCTGAACATCAATATGGCGCAGGCAGCGCTCGGGGCCGACATCCAGGTGCCCACCGTGGACGGCGCGACCGCGCCCATCAAGATCCCCGCCGGCACGCAGAACGACAAGGTCGTGCGCGTCAAAGGCTCGGGCGTGCCCTACCTGCGCGGCTCGGGCCGTGGCGACATGCTCGTCAAGGTGAACGTGCAGGTGCCCACCACCCTGACCGAAGAGCAGAAGCGCCTGCTGCGCGAGCTTGCGCACACCTTCGGCGACATCGGCGGCGAGCCGCAGATCCAGCAGGACAAGGGCCTGTTCGGCAAGTTGAAGGATGCCTTAGGGGGTTAACACAGACAGGCCACGTGGGGGGCGGTACCAACCGCCCCTTCTTTATGCCCGATAGGGTGAGGAAGCGACGGAGCGGGCCGAACCACTGGCGGCTACAAATTGTGTTAACAGCAGAATAGCCGCGCTTGACCAACGGAGGTAAGGTGACGAGTTCGCGTGCAATCGGCCCGGTCGGTATCCTGATCCTGCTGTTACTGCTGGCCTTGCTGCTGGTCCCCCCGACGACGTGGCCCGCGGGCATTCCTAACGCCATCTGGGCACCTGACCCCAAAGAGGACGTCGGCCCTCTCTACGGCATCGCGGGTGTAGACCCCAACGACGTGTGGGCCGTCGGGCGCACGGTCAGCGAGCCGCACAAAGCCGTCATCGCGCACTGGGACGGGCGGCAGTGGAGCGTGGCCGAGCGCCTGAGCGTCATCCCGAGGAACCACGTCCTGAAGGATATAGTTGCGCTAGCTAAGGATGACGTGTGGGCCGTGGGTAGCTATGAGTCGGGCCTCGAGTGGACAGGCGACTCAGTACTTCCACCACCCGCAAGGACGCCACTGATCGTGCACTGGGATGGCACGAGCTGGGAGGTCATACCGGTCCGGATCGCAGGCGACGGCCACGGCCAGCTGGAGGCCATATCGGCCACGAAGGATGGTCACTTGTGGGCTGTCGGCAGCGTCTTGCTTCGGTGGGATGGCTCCTCGTGGGAGGAGATGGCGATGCCACGCGGGAAGGATGGTTATCCGAATTTCTACCAAGACATTGCAGCCGTTTCTGATAGCAACGCATGGGTAGTCGGATTTGGCGCTATCATGCATTGGGACGGCACCACTTGGGAACAGACGCCGGATGCACCAGGCAGTCCTTCCAGCATGCCGCCAAGGCTGCAGGCCATCGAGGTCATTTCGGACAACGACGTTTGGGTCGCGGGGCAATTCCAGTACCCAGGCGGATATGCTCGAACCAGCTTCCTCGTGCTGCACTGGGACGGTGCTAACTGGGAGAGCTTCACAAGTCAGTCCGGCCTTGATGCCTCGCCAATGCCCGATCTACTCACAACGGGCTGCTACGGGCTCGGGTTCTGCTCGCTTTGGAACTTCGCGGCCCGCTCGCCAAACGATATCTGGCTGGTGGGCGATGCCGGATGGTACCCACTGGTCGCTCATTGGGACGGCACGCAGTGGCAGACTGATCAGTGTCCGGTGGGCGATCCGGACCGCCTTTACGAAGCGACAGGTGATAAGATGCCTTCCGGCGACCCCGGCCCTCTGTACGACGTGGCAATCCTCGGGCCTTCCCAGGTGTGGGCCGCCGGGAGCCGCACCTTCACCGAGGACCAGCGCCGCGTCGAGTATGGCTATGTACACAGCGTGCTGCACGGTCCCTGCCCGCCGCCGAAACCAACGCCGACATACCCACCAACAGCCACCCTCGACACCCGCCCCTGGCCCACGCTGCCCCCACCCGAGCAGACCGCTTACCCCACAGTACCTGCCGGACCCGGAACGATGGTCCTTCCCATACCAACCTTCGCAGCGCCCTAGCGCAGTCACGCATCACGCATCACGCATCACGATTCCCCTCGCCCGCGCCCATACGCTATAATGGCGCTGCCGCACCTATTGGTACCGCTACCCCACTCTGCACACATGGGAGGACCGTCTTGAGGACCCTTTTCCTGCGCTGGCTTGCCGTCGTTCTGGCCGTGCTGCTCGTCGCGTGGCTGCTGCCCCAGCTCGGGCTGTTCGAGGGCGAGCCGCTCATCACCTTCCCCGACTGGGCCACCGTGTTCATTTTCGCCATTGTGCTCGCCCTGCTCAACACCTTCATCCGGCCAATCCTGCTGCTCCTGTCGGCGCCCATTACATGCCTCACGCTCGGCCTGTTCGTGATCGTGGTCAACATGATCATGTTCTGGCTGGCCGACTACCTGGTGCCGGGCATCGAGACCGCGGGCTGGCTGGGCATCCTGGTCGGCGCGCTCGCGGTCAGCGTGGCGGGCTTCCTGGTCAACTTCCTCCTCGGCGGCGACAAGTAAGGCAACGCGCATGATCACCGGCCTCGACCACATCGTCATCCTCGTTCACTCGCTGGACGATGCCGTGCGCGACTACACAGCCCTCGGCTTCACCGCCGTGCCCGGCGGCGAGCATACGGGCGGCCTCAGCCACAACGCGCTCGTGTCGTTCGCCGACGGCTCCTACCTCGAGCTGATTGCCTTCAAGGGAGGTGCCGTGCCCGAGGACCACCTCTTCTACCGGCCCGGCAACCCCGAGGGGCTGGTCACCTACGCCCTGCTGCCCGACGACATTGAGCGCACCGTGAGCGAAGCGCGCTCGCGCGGCCTCGACATGGGAGCGCCCCGGCCCGGGGGCCGCGAGCGCCCAGACGGCACACGGATAGAGTGGAAGAT
>DASTEB010000350.1:0-3585 GCA_035710025.1 Chloroflexia bacterium | reverse complement strand
TCCGGCGGGAAGAATGCGCGTGCGGTGGGTAGCACCCCGGCGAGATACGCCCGGCGGTTGAAACCGCGGGCTACATTTACGAAGTCGGCCCTGCGGCCGACTGCGCCGGGCACCTTCGGTGCCGGCATCCTGCGGGTGCTGGCTTGCCTGACGCGATCAGGCATTACTTTTCTGCCACGCGTCGTCTGTGTCCTCGCATTTCTCCCATTCGGCGACGAGGGTATGCTGCATATGGTGTTTCTTATGGTTCGCGATGTACGTCGCCACGGTAGCCAAACCGTCCTTATTGACGGTGAAAGCCCCATATGCACCTTGCCACCTGAAGAACGTATCCGGCCGTAACCTGTGCGTCATCAGGTGCGAGGATGCGCCCTTCACTTCCTTGACAATCACCGCAGGTGCGATGGCTGCATGGAAGCCCGCCAGCAGATGTACGTGGTCCTCGATGCCACCGACCGCAATTGGCTCGCACCTGAGTTCGCGGCACTTCGACGCAATGCATGCGTACAACTCCTCCTCAACCTCTGGAACAATCAATGGAAGCCGGTCCCACGTAGCCCATACCAGGTGCAAGTACAACTGCGTATACGGCCCGCGCATACTCTCCCGCCTTCGCTAGAGTCCACTCCTGTACCTCAACCTTGCCCCGAGATGGCCGGCACGTAGTGCCCGGCCGCAGTCGGCCGCAGGGCCGACTTCGTAAGTGTAGCCCGCGGTTTCAACCGCCGGGCGTGACCCGCCGTGGTGTTCCCCACCGCATACCCACCTGCCCTCTGCCTACCGCCTACTGACTAATGCCCCCAGTCCCGCGGATACCGGAAATCTATCCCCGGCGTGCGCGAGCCTACCTTGGCGATGATCGGGGTCATGCGCTTGAACTGCATATTGCGCACGTTGCGCACGACGCGCTCCACCAGGGCGCGGTCGAAGCCCAGGGCCACCACGTCGTCCGGGTCGATGCGCTCGTCCACCAGCAGGTAGAGCACCTGGTCCACCACGGCGTACTCCAGGCCCATCTCGGCTTCATCGGTCTGGCCGGGCCACAGGTCGGCGGTCGGCTTCTTGGCCACGATCGGCTCGGGCACGCCTACCGCCGCGGCGAGTGCGCGCACCTGCGTCTTGTACAGGTCGCCGATGGGCTGGATGGAGGCCGCGCTGTCGCCGTACCACGTGGTGTAGCCAAGCAGGTACTCGGTCTTGTTCGAGGTGCCCAGCACCAGCGCCTTCTCGGCCGCCGAGCGATCGAACACGCACACCATTCGCACGCGCGCCATGATGTTGCCCTTGCGCAGGTTGTCCATCTCGGGGTAGTGCTCGATCAGGCCGTCGGCCATGGGGGTGATGTCGATCTTATCGTGAGGTAGCCCTAGCTGCTCGATCACCAGCCGGGCGTGTCCCTCGCTCTCGGGGCTGCTCGTCTTGTACGGCAGCATCAGCGCGACCACGTTCTCAGGCCCAAGCGCCTCGGCCGCGAGCGTGGCCGATAGCGCCGAATCGAGCCCGCCCGACAGCCCGAGCACCACGCGGTTGAACCCGAACTTGCGTACCTCGTGGCGGATGAACTCGACCAGCAGCCGCCTCGTGAGGTCGGGGTGGATGGCCAACCGCTCGGTCACGCTGCGCGGCTCGACGGGCAGCGCCAGGCTCTTTGCTTTGTCCATAGCATCCTCCACTCCAGCCCTACGAATACCGCTCGTCCACGATGCGCTGCAATTCGCGCAGCACAACATGAGGTCGTTCGTCGCGCAGCAGCGGCAGGCTTCGCCGCTTGAAGCGAATTGCCTCGGGGTTGATGGTGGCGGTGACCAGCCCCTCCTCGAAGTGCTCGCCTCGCGCAAGGAACGCCCCATCCGGCGCGATCACGGTGCTGTACCCGCCGAAAGCCACGCCGTCCTCGTAGCCCACGCGGTTGCAGTGCACGATGAAGCTGGTGAACAGCTCGGCATAGATGCGGTGCGTGGTGATCACGTCGAAGGTGGTGTCGAGGTAGTCGTCGCCCGGCTTGACCCCGCGGCCTGGCCCGGCTGCCACCATCAATTGCGTGTCGGCCCCGTCGAGCCACAGGAGGTAGGGCAAGGCCGGGTGCCAGAAGTCCTCGCACACCAGCATGCCCATGCGCCCGAACCGCGTGTCGAACGCCCTCACCCTCTGCCCCATGCCGACGTAGCGCATGTCGTCGAACATCCCGTAGGTGGGCAGGTAGACCTTGCGGTGTACGTGCTTGATCTCGCCCTGGCCGATGTACGCCTGGGCGATGTAGTGCACGAAGCGGTCGTCCTCCTCGATGAAGCCGACGCAGATGTCCATGTCGCGCTCACGCGACTCTTCCATGATGCGGGCGAGCGATGGGCCGGGCGGGTCAATGGGCTGGCCCACCTCGGTGGTGATGTCCTGCAGGTAGTATCCCGTGAGGCTCAATTCGGGGAAGACGAGCAGAGATGCCCCGACCTCGCTCGCCTGCTCGATGTAATCCAGGTGTTTTTCGAGGTTCGACTCGACGTCGCCCAGCTTGACGCTGATCTGCGCCACCGCCACCGTATACGGCGTGAGTGATGGTCTAGCCATGCGAGGGTGCCCCCGACGTGAAAAGTGTGCCAACAGGCATTATACCCCGTCCCCGCCTCAGCAGGCCAGAAGGGATTATGAACGAGACACAAAGGCGCAAAGACGCAAAGGAACGGAATGATTGAACCGCAGAGACGCAGAGAGCGCAGAGAATCTGACGGGGACTGGCACCTGAGCCAGCCTGGTTGCCGGACCCCAATAGAATCTCTCCGTTCCTCCGTTCCCTCTGCGTCTCTGCGGTTCAATCATTCCGTTCCTTTGCGTTGCGTCCCTCACTCGGCAGGGGGTTTGCCGACGGGGTTGCGGGTCTGCAGGTAGGTGTCGAGGGCGGCGGGCCAGGTGACCCAGCGCTTGCCGTGGCGGCGGGCCTCCAGCTTGCCCTCGGCGGCGAGGCCCCGCAGGCGGCGCGAGGTGAGTCCGGTGCGGCGGGCGGCCTCTTCCAGGCCGATCTCGTGGAAGCGGTCATCGGGCACCATGCTCGACAGGTATAGCGTGAGCGAGGCGTCCACGCGCTCGGCCACAAGCTGCGCGAGCGGTGCGTAGTTGAGCGGGGCAGGCGGGCTCGCGGCGGTGAGCGCGGAGATGTAGCGGGCGCGCTCCTCGACCTGGATAATAGCCGGGGGGTAGCCTGCCCTGAGCAGCATCCAGTTGAGCAGCAGCCGCCCGGTGCGCCCGTTGCCGTCGAGGAAAGGGTGGACCGCCTCGAAACCGGCGTGGGCCGTGGCCGCGCTCTCGACGGGGTCGCCGGTGTGCTTGTTCACGTAGCGCACCCACTCGTCCATGTAGCGGGGCACCTCGCGGGCGGGCGGCGGGACGTGCAGCGCCCCCCTGATGTACACCTGCTGCTTGCGCCACTCGCCGCGCTGCTCGTCGTAGGGCTTGACCAGGTCGTGCAGCTCGATCACCAGTTCGGCGCGCATCGGCTTGCCCGACGCGGCGTCCTCATCGACTAACCGCCAGGCGCGGGCGTGGCCCACCGTCTCGGCGATCTCCTCGGCGGTGTGCTCGCCGGGGATGCGG
>DASTEB010000349.1:0-4849 GCA_035710025.1 Chloroflexia bacterium | reverse complement strand
GTAGCCCAGCTTCTCGGCGGCCCAGCCCAGGTGGGTCTCCAGTATCTGGCCGATGTTCATGCGGTGGGGCACGCCGAGGGGGTTGAGGATGATGTCGACCGGGGTGCCGTCGGGCAGGAAGGGCATGTCCTCGATCGGCAGGATGCGCGAGATCACGCCCTTGTTGCCGTGGCGGCCGGCCATCTTGTCGCCCACCGAGATCTTGCGCTTCTGCGCGATGGCCACGCGCACCATCTGGCTCACGCCCGCGGGCAGCTCGTCGTTGTTCTGGCGCGAGAAGACCTTCACGTCGATCACCTTGCCGCGCACGCCGTGGGGCACGCGCAGGGAGGTGTCCTTCACCTCGCGGGCCTTCTCGCCGAAGATGGCGCGCAGCAGGCGCTCCTCGGGGGTCAGCTCGGTCTCGCCCTTGGGGGTGATCTTGCCCACCAGGATGTCGTTGGCCGTGACCTCGGCGCCCACGTAGATGATGCCGCGCTCGTCCAGGTTCTTCAGCGAGTCCTCGCCGACGTTGGGTATGTCGCGGGTGATCTCCTCGGGGCCGAGCTTGGTCTCGCGGGCCTCGACCTCGTACTTCTCGATGTGGATCGAGGTGAACACGTCGTCGCGCACGAGCCTCTGCGAGATGAGGATTGCGTCCTCGAAGTTGCCCCCCTCGAAGCTCATGAAGGCGGCCACGATGTTCTGCCCCAGGGCCAGCTCGCCGTTCTCGGTGGACGAGGAGTCGGCGATGGCCTGCCCGGCGTACACGGCGTCGCCCGAGCGCACGATGGGACGCTGGTTGATGCAGGTGTCCTGGTTTGAGCGCACGAACTTCTGCAGGATGTACTCGTGGTCGCTGCCCTCGGCGTCGCGAATGACGATGCGAGAGGCTTCCGACACGACCACCACGCCGTTCTGCCGCGCCAGCACCACCTGGCCCGAGTCACGCGCCGCCTGCAGCTCGACGCCGGTGCCCACGATGGGCGAGCGGGGCTTGAGCAGGGGCACGGCCTGGCGCTGCATGTTCGCGCCCATGAGTGCGCGGTTGGCGTCGTCGTGCTCCAGGAAGGGGATGAGGGCCGTCGCGACCGACACCACCTGCTTGGGCGACACGTCCATGTAGTCCACGCGGTCTGCGGCCTCCTGTAGGAAGCGCTGCTCGTGGCGGGCGGTCACGCGGCTGTCCGCGAAGTGCCCCGTCTCGGTCAGGCGCACGTTGGCCTGCGCGATGACGTAGTGGTCCTCCACGTCGGCCGACAGGTACTCGATCTGGTCGGTGATGCGCGGGCGCACCTTCACGCGGGCCAGGTCGGTGGCCGAGATCTTCTTCGCGAGCGCCGCGTCGATGGTCGTGCCTTCCCCGGCAATCTTCTTGCCCTTGCTGTCCTCGACGTCCTCGCGCAGTATGTGGCCGACCAGCTCGGACTCGTTGTTCGTGACGGTGTTGACCACCTTGCGGTAGGGCGTCTCGATGAAGCCGTAGGCGTTGATCTTGGCGTAGGTGGCGAGCGAGCCGATCAGGCCGATGTTCGGGCCTTCCGGCGTCTCCACCGGGCAGATGCGCCCGTAGTGGCTCTCGTGTACGTCGCGCACGTCGAAGCCCGCCCGGTCGCGGCTCAACCCGCCCGGGCCGAGGGCCGACAGGCGGCGCTTGTGGTTCAGCTCGGACAGCGGGTTGGTCTGGTCCATGAACTGCGAAAGCTGCGATCCGCCGAAGAACTCGCGCATGGCCGCCACCACGGGGCGGATGTTGATCAGCGCGCCGGGCGATGCGGTCTCGGGGTCCTGTATCGACATGCGCTCCTTGATCACGCGCTCCATCCGCAGCAGGCCCACGCGGAACTGCGCCTGGATCAGTTCGCCCACGGCACGCACGCGGCGGTTGCCCAGGTGGTCGATGTCGTCCGGGCGGGCGAACTTGGTGGGGTCAAGCTCCAGGTTGTTCAGCTCGATCATCTTCTCGACGATCTTGATCAGGTCCTCGTTGGTCAGCACCCTCGTCTCAATAGGCACGTCAATATCCAGCCGCTTATTGAGCTTGTAGCGCCCAACCTTCGCCAGGTCGTAGCGGCGCGGATTGAACAGGAGCGACTGCAGCAGGCTCTCGGCGTTGTCGCGGGTGGGCGGGTCGCCTGGGCGCAGTCTGCGGTAGAACTCGATGACGGCTTCTTCCTGGCTGGTCGTGCCGTCCTTGTCGATGGTTGACTTGATATAGTTATGGTCGGGGTTGGTGGTGGCTTCCTTGAACGTCTCAAGCAGCTGGTCGTCGTCCGACAGCCCGATAGCGCGCAGGAGAATGGTCACGGGAATCTTGCGCTTGCGGTCCACCTTCACCGACAGCACGTCCTTGTTCGAGCTCTCGAACTCGAGCCATGCGCCCCGGTTGGGGATCAGCTTGGCCCCGAAAAGCTGGCGGCCGGTGTTGGGGTCTTCGGTCGCGGTGAAATAGACGCCCGGCGAGCGGACGAGCTGCGAAACGACCACGCGCTCGGCCCCGTTGATCACGAAGGTACCGTTTTCCGTCATGAGCGGGAAGTCGCCCATGAAGATTTCCGACTCTTTGATTTCGCCTGTCTCTTTAATAAGAAGCTGCACGCGTACGCGAAGTGGTGCGGCGTACGTCATGTCCCGCTGCCGGCACTCCAGCACGGAATACCGCGGCTCGCCGAAGTGGTAATCGAGGAACCGCAGCTCCATATTCTTGCCCGTGAAGTCGGTGATCGGGGAGATCTCCTCGAACAGCTCCTGGAGGCCCTCATTCTTGAACCAGTCGAACGACTCGATCTGGACCTGGATGAGGTTGGGCATCGGCATCACAGAGGGGATGCGGCCGAAGCTGCGGCGGCCGACCGATGCTAGCTGTTCTTCCTCGGTCAAGGGTGGAGTGGGGATTTCTTGCGGGCGGATAGCTGTTGTCATTCTCGTGCTCCTGTAATACTCACTCTAACGCCTCGCGTCACGCAGCGCGGAAGGGGTCGCGCCGCTGCTACCAGCCATAACCCCGATTAAGCGAAAAAGAGGCGCACGCGTACCTTCCCATCGCACCGTTGCTTTGTGGGCATGCGTTGGTGGGCAGGTTATGCTTGCGTCTGGCTATAGGACATAATTCGGGGGTGTTTGGCCCTGGACAGGAAATTATATCACAGCGTCATACCTGTGTCAAGACATTTGCACAGCAATTTGTGGGCCAATTTTCGGGCCAGGCCTAATGGAGAATCTTGCTCAGGAAGAGCTTGGTGCGCTCGTGCTGAGGATTCGCGAATACCTCGTCCGGCACGCCCGTCTCGACGATGCGGCCCTGGTCCATGAACACCACGCGGTTCGATGCCGCCCGCGCGAAGCCCATCTCGTGCGATACAACGACCATCGTCATGCCCTCGCGGGCCAGCTCCAACATCACGTCGAGCACGTCCTTGATCATCTCGGGGTCGAGGGCCGAGGTCGGCTCGTCGAACAGCATGATCTTGGGCTGCATGGCGAGGGCACGGGCGATGGCCACGCGCTGTTGCTGGCCGCCCGAAAGCTGAGCGGGCTGCGCCTCGGCCTTCTCGGGGATGCCTACCTTCTCCAGCAGGGCCATCGCAATGCGCACGGCTTCGGCCTTCGAACGGTGGCGCACAACGGTCTGGGCGAGGGTGACGTTCTCCAGCACCGACAAGTGGGGGAAAAGCTCGAAGCGCTGGAACACCATGCCCACTTCCTCGCGCACCTTGTTGATGTTCGCCTTGCCCTTGCTCAGGTCGATGCCGTCGATCACCACGCGGCCCCCGTCCGGCACCTCGAGGTAGTTGATGCACCGAAGCAGCGTTGACTTGCCCGAGCCGCTCGGCCCGATGATCATCAGCACCTCGCCCCGGCGCACCTCCAGGCTGACGTCGTCCAGGGCCACCAGCTTACCGAAGCGCTTGGTCACATTCTCCATCGTGATGATAGGCTCGCCAAGCGTATGGCGGATAACTGCCAGTTCCTCGACTTCAGGCGTCATTGCTGCCTCCGGCTATTTTGCTCATCGCTTATGCCTCGACCACCGGCCTGACCGATGGGCGGCGGCGCTCGATTAACCGGCTGGTCAGGCCGAGTAAGTAGTTCACCACGAAGTATACCAGCGCGATCACGTACAAAGTCTCCATCGGGTTGAAGTTGGCCGGTACCTGGTAGATTATCACGCCACGGCGCTGCAACTCAAAGAAGCCGATGATCGAGCCGAGCGAGGTGTCCTTTACCACGATGGTGAACTGCGCGATAAGGGGCGCGAGAGTGCGCCGGAACGCCTGGGGCAAGATCACCCGCCGCATCATCTGCCAGTAGCTCAGGCCGAGCGCCCTCGACGCCTCAAACTGCCCGCGCTCCAGCGACAGGATGCCCGAGCGCAATAGCTCGGCGTTGACCGCTGCCGTGTAGATCGTCAGCGCGGCCGTGACGGCGAGCGCCGGGCGTGCCAGTATGCGCTGTATCTCGATACTGAGGTAGTCGGTACGCGGGCCCGGCTGGAAGCCCGAGAACATATCCAGGCCCGGAAAGCGCAGGTTGATGTAGTAGATCAGCAGCAGCACCGGCATGGCCCTGATGAACTCGATGATGGCTATCGAGGGCCAGCGTATGAGGCCGATGTGGGACAGCCGCCCGAGGGCTAGCCCCGTAGCCAGGGGCAGGCTTGCGACGATTGCGACTATAGAAACGAGCACCGTAGCGAGGAGGCCGAACCCGAGGAAGCGCATGTTGTCCGGGTTGAACAGCGGCAGGAAGTTGCGCCACTCCATGCCGAAGGCGATCGGCAGGAACGCTACGAAAATGACAACACCGGCAAGCTGCAGGCCCGTCCTTGCGACGATGTTCCTGCGCGTGGGCGCCTCGGTTGTGGCTGCCG
>DASTEB010000348.1:0-8966 GCA_035710025.1 Chloroflexia bacterium | reverse complement strand
TGGCAGCCCAACGTGCGCTTCGACGACGCGGGCAATGAGCTTCCCCGGTTGATTACCACGACCTGGGAGAGCTACATCGGCGCGCCGGTGGACGAAGGCTCGCGCTACAACCTGCTCAGGCTGGGGTGGTACGTGTCGCCTGTGGGCCTGGTGCTGGGCGTGATCGGGCTGCTGCGCTGGGTGTGGGACAGGCTGTCGGCCGCGACGTGGCTTTTCTTCGGCAGCTTCCTGATCGCCAGCTTCATCTTCATCCAGGAAACGTACACGGTGCAGCACTACATCTACACCATGCGCCGGTACGTGCCGATCATACTGCCCGCGCTGATACTGGGGATCGCGTGGTTCTGCTATGTCGTGTGGACACGCCTACGGCCCCGGCAGTTGGCGTATGCCGCGGCGGGCGTGGTGGTGCTCGGTATGTCGGTGTTCTTCATATACACGAGCCGAGTCATCATCACGCACGTCGAGGAGCGCGGCGCGGTGGCGCAGATCGCGGAGCTTGCGAGCCGCTTCGACGACCGGACGGTGCTCCTGTTCAGCAACGAGCGCGACGAGCCGTATCTCATTGCTACACCCTTGCAGTACATTCACGGCATTAACAGCTTCGTGCTGGCGCGCACCTTCCCTAACAACCGCAACGATATCATCCAGGGCGTGATCGAGCGGTGGCGCTCGCAGGGGTACGACGTGAAGGTGGTGCTGGGCGCGAACGGCGGCAAGCTGCGCCTGCCCGACTACACGCTGCTGCCCGAGGGCTACTGGGAGTACCGCGTGCCCGAGTTCGAGCAGTTGCGGACACAGAAGCCCTCGAACCCTTACGAGTCGTTCCTGCCGTGGGGCATCTACTCGCTCGAGCCGCGGGCGGCGCCACCCGCGTGGCCGTTCCGGGTTGATATCGGCGAGATGGACTACGAGTGGCTGGTGAGCGGGTACAACAAGCAGGAGCGCGACAGCGCCGCCTCGCCGTACTGGCGCTGGACGGGGGAGAACGCGATCCTGCGCGTGCCCTGGCCCACGAGCGCGGACGGCGCCTACGTGGGCGGTACGGTCAGGCTGCGGCTGCGGCCCGAGACGCCTGTTGCCGGGCAGAGCGTGCTGCGCGCCGAGCCCCTTGAGATCGAGGTGACGCTCGACGGCACACGAATTGGAACCGTGGCGGTGCCGCCGGGCACCGATTTCACGGAGTACACGGTGCAGGTTGCGCCGGGCACGCCGCGCACCGACACTGAGCCGGGCTATGCGCTGCTCGGCATCCAGTCGCCGACGTGGTCGGGCCTGGGCGCCGGGATTAGCGTCGATGCGCGGGCGCTGGGCGTGCAGGTGGACGCGGTCGAGATCACAAGGTAATCTGGTGTCGCGCGATGAGCGAGCATGAGCGGAGATTTGGCGGAGTAGCGTGAGCAAGCAACCGAGGCCACTGGTGGAGCGGGCGGGCTGGGCTGTGTTCTGGAACATAGCCTTCTTTCCGCTGAAGGTCGTCATCCCGCTGCTGGCGGGGGTGGTGGTCGTGCGCCTATTGCGTGCCGAGGGCTTCGCCCTTTACGTAACGGCGCTCGCTCTGCTCGACTTCCTCGGGCTTTTCTCCGATTTCGGCATCGAGCGCGCCCTGCCCCGGTTTCTGCCCGAGGTGGAATTGCGGCGCGGCCGGCCCGGCGTGATCCAGATGCTGGGCAACATCGCCCTCGCGAAGGGCGGCGTGCTTCTCATCATCGTGCTCGCTCTGGCGGTCGCGCCCCAGTACTGGATCGAGCAATTCAAGCTGGGCGAGAACGGGGGGCTCATATTGGTCATAATCGGCTCGCTGCTGGTGCTGGGTGCGCTGTCCGACGTGACGATCCAGGTGCTGTACACACACTTCCGCCAGCGGGCGACCAACACGCTCGACATCATGGTGGCGATTGTGCGGCCGTCGCTCACTGCCGGGTTCGTGCTGCTTGGCATGGGCGTGATGGGGGCGCTGCTCGCGCTGCTGGCCGCGACTCTGCTCGCCGTTGTGATTTCGCTGTACCTGGCGGTGCAGCTTGTGCGCTCGATGCCCGAGGGGCCCGACGCCCGCGCGGCAGAGGTACGCGTGCCCTCGAACCGCCCGATGGTCAAGCGGTTCACATCGTATGCCGCGCTCAATTACGTGATCAACTGGTCGGTGTACCTTTACGACCTCGACTTCGTATTGATCGCGATGACGCTGCTTATTGTGTCGCCCGAGCAGTACGTGGTCGAGAGCGCGGCCATCGCTCTGGCCTACAAATTCGCCAAGGAGATACTGCGCGCCCTCGTGGTGCCGCTGACGGGAGTGCAGACGCCGCTGTTCGCGAGGTTGTACGCCGAAGGACGCATCGACGGGCTTCGCACCGCCTACGCCACTCTCACCAAGGTGCTGGTGCTCGGATTGCTGCCCGCCGCCGTTGGACTGGTGCTGACAGGGCGCAACTTCCTGCAGGTGCTGTACGGGCAGAAGGGCGGCGATGCGGTGCTCAATCCCGAGACCGAGACGACTATCATAGCGTGTACGGCGATCCTCGCGATCGGCCTGTTCGGTGAGGCGATGATCAGCGTGGCGCTCAATGTGCTCATGGTGTACGAGGAGTACCGTGCTGTACTGGCCGCGCGGGTCATGTCGCTGGTGAGCATCCCGCTGCTTTGGGCACTTGTTCCCGCGTACGGCGCGGTGGGCGGGGCGATTGCCGTGTCGATTGCCGCGCTCCTGTCCCGGTCGGTGGCGCTGGGCTTCGGGCTGACCAGGTTGCGGCTGCCGTTCCCCTCGCGCTTCTTCGTGCGGGTCGGCACGGCCTCGATAGCGATGGGCGTGGCCCTGCTGC
The DNA here is from genome assembly GCA_035710025.1 of Chloroflexia bacterium. Classification (GTDB taxonomy): domain Bacteria; phylum Chloroflexota; class Chloroflexia; order QHBQ01; family JADMIH01; genus JADMIH01. The sequence continues at coordinate 6,147 of DASTEB010000348.1, read as the reverse complement.
CGTTCCTGGCGTTCCTGCCCGCCGACATTCTTTCGACCGCCGCCATGGTGCTGACCGGGGCGGTGGTCTTCTTCGCCGTGTTCAAGCTGCTAGGCGGCATGGACCAGGCCGACAAGGAGCGCTTCCTGTCGCTGCGCCTGCCGTTCGTCAAGCAGGCGCTGAGGTTCCTGTAGCGTGCGCGTCGCTATCGTGACAACAGCGGGCGTGACCCGGCAGTTTCGGCAGTGGCCCGAGGCCATCCTGGGCCGGGCGCTCGTGGCACGCGGGCACAAAGTCGCCGCCTTCACAATGCACGAGGAAGGCTCGGAGATCACCGGGCAGCGGCGCGAGGACGTGGACGGGATTGATACGCACAGGTTGAAGGTGAGCAAGGTGTGGACTGCGCCCGCGCTCGTGCCCGCGCTACTGAGTTTCCGGCCCGACGTGGTCCACCTGTTCCACCTGCGTAACGCGCTCAACTGGCAGGCTACGCTGCTGGCGCGACTTCTGCGCGTGCCGGTGGTGTTCACGGTGGTGGGGCCGTTCCACGACCCCTACCTGGTGGACGACCGTGAGCGCCCGTACCTCGGCAAGATGTACCCCGGCCGCTTGATCTACTCCTTCGCTGGGTTCATGCGCAGGCTGCTGGCGGCGCGTTTCCGTAAGCCGCTCGGCATCTGGCAGAACTTCTGCATGCACTATCCGCTGAAACAGGCCGACCGCCTGATCGCGTTGTCGCGCCACGAGGAGGCGCTGCTGCAGCGCATGGGGCACGAGCGCGAGCGCATAGTCAGGATCCCTCTGTGGATAGACGTTCCGTACATCGAGCAGGTGCCGCACGCAGAGTCCCTTGCTTCGCAATACCCGTCGCCCCACGTGCTTTTCCTCGGGCAACTCAAGGAGCGCAAAGGCTACGACACGCTTGCCCGCGCTATGCCGCTGGTGCTGGAGCGGTGCCCGACGGCCTCGTTCCTGTTCGCGGGGCAGAACCCGGCACGCGCCCAGCACCTTCGCGACATCGCCGCCGAGGGCGGTGTGTCGGACAGACTTGTGCTGCTCGGGAGGGTGGACGAGGAGGAGAAGGTGCGGCTGATGCGCTCGAGCGACTGCCTGGTGTACCCGACGCGCTACGAGAGCTTCGGCCTACCGCCGCTCGAGGCGATGGCCGCAGGGTGCCCCGTGGTAGCGAGCAACATCCCGGTGGTAAACGAGATGATAACCGACGGCGAGAACGGGGTGCTGGTGGCGCCGGAAAGTCCTGAGGCGCTGGCCGAGAGAATCCTGCGCGTGCTCAATGATTCGGGTCTACGCGAGAGGCTGGTGGCGGGCGGGCGGCGCACGCTGGCACGGTACTCCGAACCCGACCTGATCGCCAGGATCGAAGCCCTGTACCGCGAGGTGTCGGCGTGATCGAGAAGGGCAAGCGGCTGCGCGTGCTGTACTTCATCGGCTCGTACGGCCCGGATGTTATGGGCAACGCCAGCCACGAAGAGGTGGTGGTCGAGCTGCGCAGGCGGGGGCACGACGTCGAGGTGCTCACGCAGATCACCCAGCCGACCGCGCCGCGCTACTCGCGGGCGGTGCATTCGGGCGTGCCGGTATACCGCGTGAACCTCGCGGCGCGCGACAGCAGGCTCGGCGGGTTGCTCGGCAAAGTGTCCAACCGCGCCCTTCACTACGCCTACATCCCGGCACTGCTGCGGGCTTACCGAAAGCAGTTGAGGCGCGGATACGACCTGATACACGTCGAAGGGGCCTACCCGTTCGGGTTTGTGGCCGCGGTTGCCAGTGGGCGCACGCCCTATGTGGCGAACGTCCAGGGAGCCGACGTCATCGACCTGCCGGATTACGACTACGGCTACCGCAGGTTCCCGCTGCCGAGGCTGGCAGTCAAGCTCGCACTGTCGCGGGCGGCTGCGATACGGGTGATTTCGGGGCTGCTCAAGGACTACGTGATTTCGGAGAAGCTGGCTCCCTCGGACAAGATCGCGGTGGTTTACCGGGCTATCGAGGCGGAGGCTTTTCCCGGGGCGGGCGAGTCGCTATCCGATCTGAGGGCTCGTGGGCGGCAGATGCTTGCCGAACGGTACGGCATCGGGCTGCCACGTCCGGTGATCATGACCCTGAGCAGGTTGCACCCGTTCAAGGGGCTGGAGTACCTTGTGGACGCGCTGGCCGACGTCGTAAGGCAGCGGCGCGAGCAGGACCGCGAGCCTCCCTGGCTGGTGATCGGCGGGCCGTCGCGCACGACCGAGAGTTATGGCGACTACCGCGCCTTCCTCCAAAAGCGTGCCGAGGAGCGCGGCGTGGCATCCTACGTCGTGTTCACGGGGCAGGTAGAACACGACGAGGTCAAGCTGCACCTGGCGGGCGCCGACGTGTTCGCCTGCCCGTCGATACTGGAGGCTCAGAACAAGGTCGTGCCAGAGGCCGCGGCGGTGGGGACGCCCTCGGTGGTGACCGAGACGACCGGCATCGCGTCGTATCTCGCGCCGCTCGGGGCGTGTCTCACGGTGCCTCCTGCCGATGCGAGCGCGCTTGCCTCCGCGGTGCTTGACCTGCTGGGCGACGCGGCATACCTGGGCGGGCTCCAGCAGAAGGCGCTCCGGGCCGCCGAGTCGCTCCGCGTGGAGAACGTCGCGCCGCAGCTTGAAGAGGTGTGGCTGCGTGCCGCCGGCAAGATCTAAGGCGCGATGCGCTCGATGATCAGGCGAGTCGATCCGAAGCTTAGCGTACGGCGGTCGCCGGGCGGGTTCTCGGGTTGGCCGTCCACGCGCAGCTCCAGCACGTAGTCACCCGCCGCAAGGTCGCCCAGGTCAGTCTCGATAGTCTGAGGCGCAAGGCCCAGGTCGGACTCGCTGACGACATTGCCGTTGAGCACAACGCTCAGGCGGCGCGTGCGCCCGTAGCTGAACGCGTCGAGCGACAGGCGGTAGCGTCCGACCGCCTGAGGTCGGATGCCCACCCACACCTGGGCGTTGCCGTTGCCCGGGTCGCTTCCGGCCCACCGGCGGACCGGATCGTCCTCGACCTCGTGCCAGCCCTTGCCCAGGCCGACCAGGGGCAGACTGCCCTCCTGACCCGGGCCGCGCGGCGTGATGTACACCAACATCTGCTCGTCCTCGTACTCCGGTCCATTCGGGTACAATTCCTCGAGCAGGCTGACCAGGCGGCCGAACCTGCCGGTCGCGAGGCCCGCCTTGTCCACCGCGACATATCGCACCCTGTAGTGGTCAAGGCTCGCGAGCGCGGTCTGCTCGATGGCGGGCGAGATAATGTCGGGCATGGCGAGCGTTTCCGGATAGCCGACCGCGAGCTGTGCCGCGCCCGGAGCGCCCTCGATGAACGGGTAGGGGAAGTGGCGCGAGGTGTATCCCCCGAGGATGGGCTTCTCGTGATAGGTGGCGTTGAACCCGGCGCGGGGCTGCACGAACTCGTAGGGCAGCTCCATCACGCCCTCTACGGGCTGGAGGGCTTGCAAGTAGTCGAAGGCGGGTCCGAGGCGGGTCGTCGCAAGGGCGCGGGGGAGGCCGAACAGCTCCGCGACGATAAGCGTCATAAGTGCGAGCACCAGCCCGGGGCGGAGGCTGGGACGCCCAAGCCGAGCGGCCAGAAACGCTGTGCCGAAAGCGGCGAGAACCGACAACGAGACGCCTGCTGTCGCGAGGAAGCGCAGCGGCTGGCGCGACGCCCCGATGAAGGGCACGTTTGCGAGCAGGGCGTACGGCATCGGCAGGCCCAGGTCTGCGCCGAACGCCTGTAGCTCGGGTCCAAGCGACATAACGACCAGCCCGGCGAGTGCCACCAGCCAGGGCCACGTCTTGCGCCACCTGCTGACCAGGGCGACGCCGGACAACGCCAGCGCTACCCACCCCAGCGCGACGTTCGAGCCGTGCTCGTTCCAGGAGGCGATTTCGCTGCGCCCCGGCAGCATGAGAGCGCTCAGGTCTGCGGAGTTGTGGAAGGTCGTCTCGTAAGAGGGCAGCATGTATGTGGCCCCACTCAGCCGCTCGCCGATCATCGCGGCGATCAGGGGGCTTAGCAGAACGGCGAAGACCGCCACGGCCGCGCCGCCCTTCAGCCCGGCGTGCAGCCATGCTTTCGTGTCCGGCCGGCTTCGCGTTGCGAGAAGGTACGACGGCACGAAAAGGAGCGAGAACACCACCAGGCCTGCCGTGAAGTACCATGTCGCCAGAGAGGCCCCGGCGAGGAGCAGCCCAGCCGCGAGCGTTGCCCTTCTCCCGCCTCCCCGCTGCCATGGAGCGCCCGGGCTGTGGAGGGCGCGCAGCAGCGCCATCACAAATAGCGGGATCCACCAGACCGTCACTTCGTCAAGCTGCCCGAGGTTGAGCGACGTGCCGAGGAGAGGGGCCGAGGCGAAGAGCATGCCCCCCACGAGCGCGCCCGCGGAGGAGCCTGTGACCTCGGTGCACAGCCAGTAGGCGCACAGGCCGTCGAGCACCAGGTTTGCGAGTACGAGCAGGTTGAACGCAGGCGTCAGTCCGAACAGGTGCTGCAGGGGGATGGAGGCGACGCCGTTGAGGATGTTGAGGGAGTGGTAGAAGAGGTTCAGGCCGGTCGGGTAGTACAGGTAGTTGGTGTAGTAGGGGTTCTGGCCGAGGTCTACCAGCGCCTTGTCGGCCCACCACAGGTCCCACAGGTGCAGCCACACGTCGGCACCCCCCGCGCGCACGACGCTGTCGCCCAGGTGCAGCGCGAGAGGATAGGTGAACAGCACCGCCCAGGCGGTGAAAAAGAGGGTCAGCAGCAGGAGGCGGGCCGCTGGCCTGCGGATCATTCGGTGCCGGTCTCGTTGACGGCTTCGGCGACGGGCTCGTGGTTCAGGTAAAGCTCAGGTTTGAGCACCCCGACGAACGGCAAGTTGCGGTACACCTGCCTGTAGTCGAGGCCGTAGCCCACGACGAAGTCGTCGGGGATCTCGAAGCAGATGTAGTCCACGGGCACGTCGACCCTGCGCCGGGCCGGCTTGCTGAGCAGGGCACACACGCGAAGGCTTGCCGGGTTGCGCGTCTGGAGCGTCTCGAGGATGTAGTTCAGCGTGAGGCCGCTGTCGATGATGTCCTCGACGATGAGCACGTGCTTGCCCTCGATGGAGCTGTCGAGGTCCTTGAGGATGCGGACGATGCCGCTCGTCTCGGTCGATGCCCCGTACGAGGCCACGGCCATGAAGTCCATCGTGAGGGGCAAGCGGATGGCACGCGACAGGTCGACGATGAACATGATCGCGCCCTTGAGCACGCCGATGAGCATTAGGTCCTTGCCTGCGTACTCGCGGGTAAGCTGCTCGCCCATGCGGGCCGTGGCTTCCTGGATCTGCTCGGAGGTAACGAGCACATGATCGATATCGTCGCGCAGATCCCGGCCTGGCACCGGGTCGTCGAGGTCCAAGAACGTTTGCATGCTCCCGCCTACTCTTGCTTGATGAAGCGCATCGCAAGGACGCGTCGCGTGTCGCGCGTCAGAGGCGCATGACTTGAGCGCCTGCCGCCGGGGCCGGGCACCCACAGAACCTCGGAGCTGCCTTCCAGGGCTACTACCGCGAGACCCGCTCTGCACTCTCTGGGGATTTTAGCATCAACCATCAAGTCCTGCAAGCGGCGCCGCCCATCCATTCCGAGCGGCCGAATCCAATCGCCGGGGGCGCGACGCCGGACCACGGGCGGGTCTAATACGGCAAACGCGTCGTAGTCGAACGAGGCGTGCCAGTCGCCCATCTCGGGCCGCTCAAGCGCCGGATCGACCACAGCGGTTTCCAGAGTCCAGCCGCGCTCGAGGTCAATGCTCGTGCCGGCAACTACGGCAATTGGCTTGTCCTCTGCAATCGGGCGGCCGCAAGCCTCCGCAAGCCGCGCTGCGTCGCGCTCGATCTTGCGGAGGCGCACGGTGCCTGTGCTGCCCGACCGCTCCACGCGCACGCCCTGAGGTAGGTCGACGCCGGCCGGCGCGTCCTCCGCCGCCGAGAGCACCGATGCGGCGTCCTCAACGTGTGCGAACGAGAAGTCGACCAGGGTTCCGGCTACAATCTGTAGCGCCCGCCTGACCAGCCTGCGCCTGAGGGCCACGGGCTGTAGGGCGAAGTCGTTTGTGTCGAAGTCCACGCGCCGGCTCTTGTCGTCCCATCTTGACAGGCGACCCCACGCTTCCTCC